>CAVITM010000017.1:0-19770 GCA_963645455.1 Moraxellaceae bacterium
GGGTCTAAGGTGACGGGGACGCTGTCGTTTAGATCTCTCACCACTAGCACCAGTGAGCCGACATCGTCCGATGGATCTGTCGGTGATATCTGGATTGTGACGGCGTAAAGGAGGCGATATGGCTACACAAGTGGTAACTGACAGCCTCATACACCGTTGGGAGGCATCCGACTACACGGCAGGGTCTAAGACATGGACGGATAGCATTGGGAGCAAAGCCTTGACGTTTGGCACGGCTCCAACGTCTGTCTCTGATGACGGCGTGGAGCTTACGACAAGCAACACGTTTACATCGGCGGCGCTGACCACCACAACCTATCCGGCTACGTTTGAGTGGATTGGGCGGATCGATGGCACGTGGAGCAGCAGCTCACCCGGTAACGTCTTCGGCTGGTCATCGAGCAATGGCTTGTGGGGCGGAATCTGCTGTTATTCCAAGACGTCAAGCAACGGTATTCAGCTAGACATCGGATCGTCCGGCACAATTACTTCGGGGATCTATACAACAGGAGCGCACCATATTGTCATTACGATCACGTCCAGCACGACAACGCTGTATGTGGACAGCACAACGTCCGTAGGATCAACAACATCCAGCACGGGCAGATCCTCAAAAAAGTATCTGTATAACTCCGAAGGTTCTGGGCGGTTCTACGGTGCGATCTCCTCCATGAGAATTTGGAGCAAATGTTTAAGCTCCTCTGAGATTGAGACCCTTTTTACCGAGGAGACTGCGGAAGATGTTGGCTATGTCAAGGTAAACGGCGTGTGGACACAGGCAAAGTCGGTATGGGTTAAAGGCTCGTCAGGTTGGGCGGAGTCCTCTTGGGACGACATCAAGACGATTTTTAATACGGAGAACGTAAAGTAATGGGGACAGAAGCAACGATATCCATTGCGCTGATCATCGCCGCAGTCGGATTTTTTATCACGGTTTATAACTTTAACAATGCCAGGAAAAAGGATGCCTTGACGGAGGAGTCGAAGATGGAAGAGGTCAGAACGTCATGCCTTAAAGCCAACATGAAGCTGGACACGATCTGTTCCCAGCTGACCGGCATACAGGCAGATGTTAAGGCACTCCAGCAGGATAACCGCAATCTGGACACGCGGCTGACCATCTTGGAGCATGAGGTTAAAGAGATCAAAGAGGCGTGAAAACTTTAAGCAAGTATGTCACATTCTCTATCACTGTGTTGATCATATACACGGTGATGGAGTTTTTATTGTCCAGCAAAACAGGGATGACCCATGACACGCTGACTACCTGTGTGTTTGCCTTTTTTGGCACGGAGATCGGCTCGTGCTGTCTGATCCAGATTACCAAGCACAAAAAGGGCAACACCACAGAGGACACGAGCGAAGAATGGGATGACCTCGAAGTAAATGAGGAGGATGCGAAGGGATGAACAAACAGGATATTGTCAGGAAACTTACAAGCAGGAAGTTCTGGGCGGCACTGGTAGCATTTATCACGGCACTGCTCGTGGCGTTTAACGTGCCGGATGCGTCGGTGTCACAGGTCTCTGCCATCATTATGGCGTTTGGATCGCTGATCGCCTACATCTTTGCAGAGGGGTGGGTGGACTCCACCAGAGCCATCACAGAGGAGGAAGAGGCATGACCGTTACACTCGGGATGGCTGCCAAAGACGAGAACGGAAAGTACCGAGGCGGCAAAGCCGGAGACCAGACCGGCAAAGAGGTCTATCTGTGCAGCTGGTATAACCGGCCATGGGATACGGTGATCCGATGGAAGTCGGAGGACAACGCTAAGGGCTTTGCAAACATTCTGCGGCTTTTGTGTGCCAACAACAACGTGGGATACGATCAGGGGGAACGCACTACGTTGTGGGCAGAGGGTCAGCGGATCAACTGGCAGCCGACAAGGATCGGAGAGATCAAAGCCTGTGAGTGCGACTGCAGCTCCCTGATGGCTGTGTGCGCACGGTTTTTAGGCTTTGCCGTGTCTAAGGATATCTGGACGGGCAATCTAGAGGCAGCCTTCCGAACAACTAAGGCGGTAGAGGTCTATAAGACCGCTGAGTACACCAGTAAGCCCGATAACCTACAGGTCGGTGACATCCTGCTTAATACACAACACCATGTCGCCGCAGTGGTAAGCATCGCCGGTGCATCGACAACGGCGAAGCCAACAGGCGCGGGCGTGCTGTTTCATGAGGCCGCCAAGTCCGGCGTACTGTTTGAGGTAACGGCCAGCTCTCTCAACATGCGCAAGGACGCACCAGATGGGGCGATCATCACAGCACTTAAAAAGGGTACGAGGGTCACGTGGTACGGCTATCACAAGATCATAGATGGCCAGCTGTGGCTCTGGGCTAAGTACGGCAGCCGTGAGGGCTACATGAGTAAGCAGTATCTCAAGGGGGTGTAAACATGTGGCATAAAATTTTACAAGCCCTCTGCGGACTCCGAGGGCATCAGTGGTATAAGACGGAGTCCTGCGGTCGGAAGGTAAGATACTGCAGGAAGTGCGGCAAAATGGAGTATGTGTGGTTTAATCCGCATCGGTGATCAAAAGGGATCATGCATTGGATGGCATGATGGGCAGCCGCTGGGATGGGGCAAGCGATGCATATAGGCTGGTGGACGCACCAGCCTCTTTTTTTTTTATTGACACGAAAAGTTGACACGGACTCCGAAAAACCTTTAAAAATCAAAGCTTTTAATTGGGCGCTATTGGGTTCGAATCCTGTCGCCCCGATATTTAAGAAAACCCCGTAGATCCAAGAAGCCCCTGAATTTGCTGGGTTTTTCTTAGTTCATGGGCGGTCGCTAAAGCTCAGGCTTGACCACTCTAGACCGCATTTTGGCATAAAAGTTGACACGAAAAGTTGACACGAGATGAACTATTAAAAAGAGCTAAATTCTTTAAGAATCCGCTCCGTCTCTGTCTGGCTCTGATCCTGCAAGGTGTGAGTGTAGATCTGCCGCAGGGTGTTCGTTGTACTGTGCCCGGACCGCTGCATGATGTAGATGTCCGGGACGTTCATGCCGTGAAGGTACGAGCAACAAAAATGTCGGAGATCATGGAAGCGGAACGGAGGAATGTCGCCACGCTTTAAAAGCTGGCGAAACCTCTTATACAGCCGATCCGGGTTGCAGTCCACCACACAGCCCTGCTGCCGGATCAGGTTTATCACGTTCTGCGGCATTGTGATGTACCTATCTGATGTAAAGGTTTTGGGTGGTTTGATCGTCCAGCCATTCGGGCCTTTTACCATATCCTTACAGACATGGATCACATTTCCGTTAATGTCGTCCAAGGTCAATGCACAGATCTCTCCCCGCCGCATCGGGCCGAAAGCGGCAAGCATGATCGGCACTTCCATGTTTGTTCCCTTGGCGGCTTCCAAGACACGCTGCACCGTTTCCTTTGTAGGGATGTGAAGCGCCGGGCGCTCCTTCTGCGGAAGCCTTGGAGCTTTCAGCGAGATCCCTTCCCGATCCAGCACGACAGAGATGAACCCGTAGTAGTTTTTGACGGTCTTAGGAGACAGGCCGCGCTCTACCAGTGCGTCAACGGCCCGCTGAAGCTCCTGCGGCGACAGGGCGAAGGCTGGCATCTGATACAGCCACGGCAGATAATTCTCCAGGCATCGAGAGATGCTGACGTAGCTGCGGTATGTAGCGGGTGACAAGACCGGTCGGCGGAACTTTAAAAAGGCGGCCACTGAGGCACGGAAGGTTCCGCGGTCGCCAGCAGGAGAAGAGTAGGACATCTGAAACTGTGCCGCTTCCAGCTCCGCACGTTTCTTTGTTGGGGCTGTAACCGACTTCCACATCTTCTTCCCTGCTGGATCCTCTCCGAGGTAAACACGCACTCTCCAATTTCCGCTTGGTAGCTTTGTAGCTTTCATGATATAATTTCTCCAATCTAGCAGACAAATATTCTCTTGTGTGTTTGTTGCTGGTTTCCTGCCGCTTAATCGTTCGCCCGGTTAGCGGCCTTTTTTAATGCTCAATTCTATCTGGTCTGCCTCCTGATCCTTTTCGAAGTCCCTGTCGGTGATGTGCGCCAGTTCGTGCCGGTACGTCTTCAGCCGATCCTCTACGGAGTAGTCATCGTTCAGCAAGATGGTATAGCTCCCGTCCGGGTTCTCCCGTGTGAACCCTCTGATCCTCGCAGGAAGCTGTGTGCATTTCGTGTAAATGTCAATCATCGTTTCCTCCCATCCTGTCAATCATCTGCTTCACAAATTCAATGTCCTCCGGCTTGACCTTCCGCGAGGCATCAAACAGCACCCGGTAGTCAGGGTTCTTATATAAAAATTCCGCCATCTCCTGTGCGTCCTTGTCTATGTAATAGCGCTCTGTAGGGGCGGCGTGTGCCTCCAGAAGATCTGATTTGTTACAATTGAACCAGTTACAAAGAGATTGTATTTTATCTACTCTTGGCATGATTTTACCGGAGCACCAATTGGCCGCCGTGGCTGTGGATATCTTCATATATCTAGCCATGTCTGCTTGTGTGTGTCCGTTAAGCTCCAGAAAATCATTAAGGTTTTTTGCGAATATCCGTCTAAGTTCCTCATCCATGATGTCATCCTCCGTATAACCATAGTAGCATTAAATTAGTATACACAAAACAAAATTTTGCAAAAGCGCAAGTTCTATGTTGACACGCTATCTTAAAACTAGTATAGTAGCACTTGTCAGGAGTAAGGCGGAAGGAGGTGAGAACTTGAAGGCAATACACTTGAATGCAGCACGTGTCAACGCGAGGCTGACGCAGAAGGAAGTCTGCGAAAAACTGGGGATTTCTCAGTCCACAATGGTGGCATGGGAAAAGGAAGAGCGGTTTCCGCCCGTGCCGCAGTTACGGGCAATGTGCGATCTCTACGGATGTGCCATGGATGATATTTTTGTGCCAGAGACGCTAGTTTTAAAATAGCAAAGGAGGGAAACATGATAGAGACAGCAAGAGACCAGAACTTCAGATACCAGTTCGACATGCAGGAAGGATGGTTCGCCACTATTCCTGTCAACAACTGGGACAGCATCCCGGATGAGGAGTTCCGGGTTCATGTCGGCAGTGAGCTTGCGTGGGGGCGAAAGCTCACTTGGGAGCTGCTCCAAAAGCTCTACGAGTCCTATATTGTGGGGTCAATATGAAGACCCACACAACAACCGGCGGAGAGGTTATAGGGATGGCCATGATCCGCAACGGGTACAAAGGACGGCAGACGGAGTTATGCCGCAAGACGGGGATCACAGAGAGCACCCTGAAGCGGCGCAAGAGAGACCCCGGAAGCATGACGCTTTCGGAATACTGGATCCTAGATAGGTTCCTGCATTTTACAGACTGGGAGCGGGACGTGCTCCTGAAGGGAGGGAGATGAAGAAGAGAAAATATGAAATCATCGGTTCCGTCATTGCGGGGCTGATGTTTCCGCTGATGACAGCGATGTTATTTTTGGCGTTGTTTGATCTAATGGCAGAGTTCATCGCCTGCCTGTGGATTTTTGCGGCAGGCGGCGCGGGGCTTCTGTGGAGCAACCACAAAGTCGAAGAGATAGAGAGGAGGGAGAGGAAGAGAAGAAGAGATGCGGTTAGACGTTATCAGTGCCATTAAAAATGGCCGACCTGCTGGCACAGGCCGACCGGAATAGAAATGCTTCAAGGAGGATTATACCACATGAATAGCGAAGTTTTGAACAGGATCCAGTATCTCAGCGAGGGGTTGGCGATCTGCAAGGAGCGGGAAAGGCTCCTGAAGCTGGAGATCGACAGCAACGGGTACATCAGCGAGTACACCGCCCGGAAGATTCTCAACTATGCGACAGTTGAGGAGAGTCCTGAGCCAGAGAGAGAGGAGCCCGCAGTGGAAATAGAACCACCGAAGAACCCGATGGTGAAGGTGCGGGTTAAGGGCGAACCAGCACCGAAGAAAGCGAGAATTGACCGGGAAGCGGTCGTGGCGCTGAAAAGATCCGGGATGCCGGCGGCAGCCATCGCAAAGGAGCTGGGGTGCAGCATAGCGACGGTGTATGCGATCTGCAAGGAGGACAAAGGATGACATTATACGAACTAACCGGGGATTTTCAGCAGCTGTATGAAATGGCTGATGACCCGGATATTGATGAGGAGGCATGGTTGGACACCATGGAAGGGATTGACGGAGCCATCGAGGATAAGGCTGACGGTTATGCCTGTGTAATCAAGTCCCTGATGGCGGAGGCAAGGGCCATTAGAGAAGAAGAGGCCCGGCTGAAGCAAAGACGCACGGTAATGGAGAACCGTGTGGATCAGATGAAGCGGTCATTACAGACGGCGATGGAGCTGACCGGGAAGACGAAATTCAAAACGCTGAAATTCTCATTCGGCATTCAAAAGAACCCGCCGTCGGTGGTCATTGATGGGGATGTGCCGAAAGAATATCTGATTCCACAGCCGCCGAGGGTGGATACAGTGGCGATCAGGGAAACACTGAAGGAAACAGAGGGTGGCCGGTGCGAGTTTGCCCATTTAGAGCAGGGTGAGTCCCTGCGGATCCGATGAAGGTGGAGTTATACCCATTTCAGCAGGAGGCGCTAGAAGCGGTCAAGGATAAAGACCACGTAGCTTTCTACTATGACATGGGGCTTGGGAAAACCTTCATCGGATCCGAAAAGATGAGGCATATCGGGAACAACAAAAACCTCCTAATCTGTCAGAAGTCAAAAATTGCAGACTGGCTGGAGCACTTCCGGGAATACTATGACTGGCCCGTGCTGGATCTCACCAAGAAAGTAGAGTTGGTAGAGTATCTGGAGGCGGATGAGGCTGTGGGGGTGATCAACTATGACCTTGTGTTCCGGCGGAAAGAGCTGAAGGAATTACAGGGTTTTTGCATGATGCTCGATGAATCGTCGCTGATCTGTAATGAGCAGGCCAAACGGTCACGGTTTATCCTTCGGATGCATCCGGCTCAAGTAATCCTGCTGTCCGGTACGCCGACGGCAGGGAAGTACGAAAAGCTCTGGAGTCAATGCAAGCTCCTTGGCTGGGGAATTGACAAGCTGATTTTCTGGAATTCCTATATCCGCTGGGAGTGGAGAGACTATGGCGGATTCATGCATCAGGAGGTGATCGGATACAAGAACGTGGAGCATCTGAAAAAGAGGCTCCGGGAACACGGAGCAGTGTTTAAGAAAACCTCTGAGGTAATGACACTGCCGGAACAGATTGAACAGAAGATTTTCATGGATCGAACGCCGGAATACAAGAAGTTCATGAAGAGCGGATATCTCAAACTGAAGGACGGAACGGAGCTGATCGGAGATAACCAGTTGACGAAGATCCTATACGCAAGACAGCTGTGCGCTCATCTGAGCACGGCGAAAATCCAGGCATTCCGGGAGCTTCTGGAATCTACGGAGGATCGGTTGATCGTCTTCTACAACTGGACAGTCGAGCGGGAGGCACTGGAGGAAATTACGCGAGGCTTCAACCGGCCGATCAGCGTGGTGTGCGGAGCTTGTAAAGATCTTCGAGCATACGAAAACAACGGCAACTCCATCACGTTTATCCAGTACCAAGCCGGGGCTTACGGGCTGAACCTCCAGAAAGCAAACAAGATCATCTATTTTTCCTTGCCGCTTGGGAAGGGCTCCTGCGATATGTGGGAGCAGTCGAAGAAGCGGATCCATCGTATCGGGCAGAAGAGCAGTTGTTTTTATTACTATCTGCTGGTACGGGACTCCATCGAGACAAGAAACCTTGCGGCATTGAAGGAAGGAAGGGACTACAACGACAGGTTGTTTGAGTAATGGCGGAAGAAAAGGCGTTTGAAAACAGGGTAAAGCAGTACCTTTCGGCGCAGGGCTGCTGGTACGTGAAGTACTGGGGCGGCGGGGCATTTACAAAAGCAGGAGTGCCGGATCTGCTGTGCTGCATCCATGGCCGGTTTGTCGGCATCGAGTTAAAAGCCAGCAGAGGACGTCCAAGCGAGCTGCAGATGTACAACCTTCGGCAGATCAGAGAGGCCGGAGGGGTCGGGATACTGCTTTACCCGAAGGATTTTGAAAGGTTCAAAAAATTTGTAGAGGAGGACGAAACATGGCAATCGGAGTATTGATTCTTGGAGAACCGGGAACAGGAAAATCCTATTCCATCAAGGGGTTCTCACCGGAGGAAGTGAAAATCATTTCCGTTACGAAACCCATCTTACCATTCCGGGGGAAATATGAGGTTGTAAAGGTAAACCCCATGAAACCGGGAATCGCTGAGCAGATCGAAGCAGAGCTCCGCAACACAGACAAAAAGGCAATCGTTATCGACGACTTCCAGCACGTTTTAGGCCGCCAGATGATGGCGCGAATCGGAGAAAAGGGTTGGGATAAATTCAACGAGATTCAGCAGCCATACGCAGAGGTGCTGAACATCATCGACTCCCTGCCGAATGATGTGATTGTGTACATTACATCCCACACTAAGACAGAGGAGAACGGGCGGACGCATTGTCAGACCATCGGCAAGGCCATGGATCAGTATATGGCCATTGAAGGTTTGTTCATGATCGTTCTGGGGGCAACGGTCAACAACGATGAATACTATTTCGAGACCCAGAACAACGGGCACAACACGTTGAAGTCACCAGAAGGGATGTTCCCGGAGCGGTTCATCGAAAACAACCTGAAGTATGTGGATGAGAAGATTCGCAACTACTACTTCATGGACGGTGCGAAATCGGATGCGGAGATCCGGGAGGCAGACGAGGTCATTCGAAAAAGTGACGGCACACGGAAGCCACGGAAGAGCAGGAAGGACGAAGAGCGGGACAAGCTGGCCGAGGCCGTGCCGGAAGCTCCTGAAGGAGTAGAGGAAGTACCGTTCGAAGAGGATGCACCCGCGTCGGAGGTGCTGTCTGGGGATACTTGCTACAAGACCTCTGACGGGAACTACGTAAGGAAACATGCCGGAGATGCTCCGCTTAATGATGCAGAGGTAATCACAGAGGAAGAGTTTAATCAGGGAGTCAAGGCATTCGCGCAGCAAACCGCAGCCATCACCACAGTGAGACGCAGAAGAACAAGAAATTAGTTTTAGGAGGATGAAATCATGGGTTTTGAGAGTCTGAAGAAGAAGTTGAGCAAGGCAAGAATTGAGGAGCTGGAGCAGAACCACAAAAGCGGTGGAAACCGTCAGGAGGTGCCGTCTGGTGAGTACGTGGTTGCTGTAGCAAAGATGGAAGCCACGGTAAAGCAGGGGCAGAACGGCCCGTGGGAGCAGCTGAACATTGATTTCAAGATCCTTGAGGGAGAACGGGAGAATCAGCACATCTTCTACAACGGATCCTTTAACAACAAGATCGACTCCGGCTACAGAGCCACAGCAAAGCTGCTGTCAGAGCTGACCGGCGGGGATGTGGATGAGTATACGATTCTGGATGAGCTGGAGAGCGGCGCAAATGGCTGTGCAGATTTCATCATTGATCTGTATCAGGCGATTCAGGATGAGAAGCTGGAATATTCCATCAAGCTGGACATTCAGGAGCAGACGGACATTAATCCCAATACAGGCAAACCCTATAAGCCGAATCGTTTCTTCAGTGTGCTGGAGGTCTACGGAGGTTAAGCCGTGCAATTCTATGATTTTGAGGTTTTCAAATATGATTGGCTCGTCGTAGTCATCGATCCGTTTGAGGACTCCAAAACCGTCATACACAACGACCGTGAGGCACTCCAGAAGCTGTACGAATCCCATCCAGACGATATCTGGGTGGGGTTCAACAACAATAACTATGACCAGTACATCTTCAAAGGCATCCTGCTGGGACTGGATCCGAAGGACATCAACGACCGAATCATCAAATACGGGCAGAATGGCTGGGCGATCTCCGACGGCTTCAGAAAGATTCGGATGATCAACTATGACGTGCAGGCAAACCTTCCAATGGCTGATCGGTGGACAGGGCTGAAGAACATTGAAGGATTCATGGGTTTCGATATCAAAGAAACTGATGTGGATTTCAACATTGATCGGCCCTTGACGGATCAGGAACTGCGGCTCACCAAGAAATACTGCACTCACGATGTGGAGCAGACCATAAAGGTTTTCGAGGCACGGCTGGAGGATTTTGAATCCATGTCGGGAATCATCGAAGCATACCCGGACATGGTGAGTATTGCCGACATCGGAAGCACGGCGGCGCGGATCACGGCAAAGGTTCTGGGATGTTATAAGCAGGATTGGAGGGACGAGTTTGAATTCGAGATCGAACCGTGCCTCAGAATCAAAAAGTATGCAGAGGTCGTGGAGTGGTTTAAAGAACAGCAAGCGGACATTCTGGAGAAGCTTCGGACGTGCGACGAGCTGGAGAAAAGCGGGCAGGGGACACCACCGGACAGACAGGTGATTGCAAAGGACTTTTACAAGAGGTCAAAGAAAATCGATGTTGCTGGTGTTCCTCATGTGTTCGGGTTCGGTGGCTTGCATGGTGCGCCAAAGGTGGCAGTACATTACGGCCCGGAGGACGGAGCAGGGTATCACGTGGATGTGAACAATTATTACCCGTCTTATCTGATCGCGCATAGCAGGGTTACAAGGTCAGCCACCAACGACAACTACTCGAAGATCTACCAGACACGAAAGGCGCTGAAGGTGAAGCAACTGGAGGCCGCAGAAGCCGGTAATAAAGATCTGGCGAAGGAATACAAGCGGCAGCAGCTGCCATACAAGAAGATGCTGAACGCTCTGTCCGGGGCAATGAAGGATCGAACCAATCCGGCCTATGATCCCAAGATGAACAACACGATGTGTATCAACGGACAGCTGATGCTGCTGGATCTCATCGAGCACTTAGAAGCCATCGACGGATTTCGACTGGTACAGAGTAACACGGATGGCCTGATTATCTGGCTGCCGGACACGGATGAAGCGTTTGAGCAGATGGACGACATTTGCTACGAGTGGGAAACAAGGTGCTCCACG
Source organism: Moraxellaceae bacterium (assembly GCA_963645455.1). Lineage (GTDB taxonomy): Bacteria > Bacillota > Clostridia > Lachnospirales > Lachnospiraceae > W0P33-017. The sequence continues at coordinate 10,935 of CAVITM010000017.1, forward strand.
CATCGGTGCGAAATCGGTTTGGCTCTGGATGTTATTCGGGAGATCTATCAGAAGGATGTGAACAATTACCTATGGCTTACTCCTGACGGGGATGTGGAAACATGCGGGGATTATGTCAAGACAACATCAGCCATTGACAACGATCTTCCGATTGTCCGCAGAGCTGTCCGGGAGTATCTGGCCCACAAGATCCCGATTGAGGAAACGGTGGGACAGTGTAACGACCTGATCGAATTTCAGAAGATCGTGAAGCTGAACAAGGGAAAAGGCTACGACCACGTGGAATGGGAGCACGGAGAATATACCATGGGACGTGAGACTTTTAGTATTTATTCAAAGATTGACTACATCTACACAACGCCCAACGTGATTTTTGATTATAAGTGCTTCCGGGTGTTTGCATCGACGGATGCCAGAGACGGCAAGATCTTAAAGTGCCGGGGGAACGGAGTGAAGGAGAAGTTCGCCAACACCCCAGATCATTGTTTTATCTACAATGACAGCCTCTGGCACGACACAATGACGGCGACAAAGAAACGGGAGAGCCTCATGAACAAGCTGGATAAGAAATACTATATGGATCTGGTGAAGAAGAGATTGGAGGAGTTCGGTGTGGCGAGACATCTTCAGAACTTATCTTAAAGGAGACGGAAAGAAATGCATTGACTCCCACAAGAATCATCAGGATGTCCGTACATGGGACGGCGCACAGGAGTTCGATTCCTTTGGTGCTGTCCTGCTGCCGGGGTATGTTGACATCAGCTTCGATGATGCAGACATGTCGGAGCACTTCCTTCAGATGGCCGAGGAGAAGGGCTGGCAATGCATCGCCTTAAAGAATCCCGTGAATGGTCATCTGCACAGCTATTGGAAGGACACCAAGAAGGTTTTCCAGAAGTATCGGAAAGACCAGAACCTCGTTTGCGGCCTCGTAGCGGACGTTCACGGCGGGGAAACCTACATACCCCTACGTGTGTATGGGGTAGACCGCTATCCGCCCGAATATGACCTTCTGGAGGGCGAGGAATGCCAGGAAGTGCCGGTGGAGCTGCAGCCGATCAACACCAAGATCAAGCTGTGGGGACTCAAGGAGGGAGATGGGCGGAACGATTCACTGTTCCGCTACATTCTCACCCTGCGATCACAGACGAGCATGGCTGAAGAAGAAATCACGGCCATGTATCACAACGTGATCAACAAGTACATTCTTGGTGAGCCGGTCAAGACGGACGAGCTGGAAGTGATTCTGAGGAAGGATGCATTTCCGGCGGATCTCATGCCGATGTTCTTCACGGACAAGGGGCATTTTAAGCATTATGAATTTGCCCGGTACATGCGAGACATCGTCCACGTGATTCAGATCCGGGGGCAGCTGCACATCTACAACGGATCCGTATATGTGCCGGGATGGAAGTGCATTGAAGCAAAAATGGCGGAGCTGATCGAATCCCTGACAGATCGTCAGCGAAAGGAGGTTATCAAGCAGCTGCTGCTTATTACATCAGAGCAGCCGTCAATGCCTGCCGGATATATTGCCGTGGGCAACGGTGTGCTAAACCTGACAGCGGAAGAGGATGTGATTTTGGAATTCTCGCCTATGATGCCGATCACAAATCAGCTGCAATGGAACTACATGCCCGGATGCTACAACGGCCTGATGGATAAGACATTGGATAAAATCTGCTGCAATGATCCTGATGTGCGGCGGCTGATCCTAGAGATGATCGGCTATTGTCTCTATCAGTCGAACCAATTCCAGAAAGCGTTTGTGCTGATCGGAGACGGAGCAAATGGGAAGTCAGTGCTCCTGAAGTGTATCAAAGCGCTTTTGGGGGAGCAGAACTATTCCGCTTTGGATCTGTCCGAGACCAGCGATAGGTTTTCTACGGCAATGCTATTCGGGAAGCTGGCGAACATCGGTGACGACATTTCAGATGAGTTCCTCTGTGGCAACGCTTCAGCGCTGTTTAAAAAAATTGTAACCGGGGACACGATCAAAGCCGAGAACAAAGGGCAGGATCCGTTTATGTTTGCTCCGTTCTGCAAGCTGATTTTTTCCGCAAACGAGATGCCGAGATCAAAAGATCGGACAGGCGCAATACAAAGACGGCTCGTGATGATTCCCTTCCGGGCGAGATTCACACCCGATGACCCGGACTTTGATCCGATGATCACGAACAAGCTCCTGCAGCGCGAGCCGCTGGAATATCTTCTGGCGCAGTCGGTCAAGGCATTCCGGGAGGTCTTAAAGCGTGGACGATTCACGCAGCCGGAAGCGGTCGAGAAGGAAGAAGCAGATTACGAACTGGTAAACAACCCGATCAAAGGATTCATTGCCGAGATCGGAGAGGATCAGATCTTGAATCAGCTGACCGGGAGTGTGTTTCAGCGTTACGTGCATTATACGGAGGAGGCGCAGCTGGGCCGGCCGATGTCAAAGGTTGGTTTCAGCAGAGCAATATGCAAGGAACTGAATTGCGAAACAAAGTTAATGAGAAACGAAAAACAGGAGCGAATTCGGGTATTTGTTCCGCTCTGATGTCACAGATGTCACAGATGTGTCACAGATAAAATTTCTCATCTGTGACACGAAAAAACGTTGATTCTATGGGATTTTTTAAAGGTTTGTCACAGATGTCACAGATGTTTTCTCTTATTGCTGAATAAAATGAAGAAAAGGGATAGATATAAAAATAATAAAAAAAAGAGAATATAAGGATTTATCTGTGACATCTGTGACAAAGCCGAAAAACGTTGAATTTACGGGCTTTTTTCTGTCACAGATAGAAATCCTTTATCTGTGACAAGTGCAACAGGAGGTGAAAATGATCCAAGATGGACACATAGTACAGATCCGGCGGTACAATCTCAGCTTCGCGGTAGATCTGGAGGAGCTGGTTGGATCCGCGGGGAAGACTGTACAGAACCTTATGTACGATCCGCGGTATGATCCGCGGTTAAAGGTTGTATCGGTTCCCGTCGCAAGGGCAAGGAAGCTCCTGCGGCTGATTGATCGGATGGCGGATCCCGATGATGTGGATTTTGTCCATGAGTATATGCGGACGCATCCAAACAAGATAGGAGCGTGGTGATGTGGTGCAGGATACAGAACTGTGATGATTGCCCATACCCTGATTGTGTGCTGTCGGATGCGCAGGCAGCAGAGCGCAACACACAGTACGGTGCGCCGTCCAGAGAATCCAGAAAGTCAAGATATGATCATGCGTGGTACTTAGCACATAAGGACGAGAAGCGGGCGAAAAACGCGGCTTACTATTTGGCACACAGAGAGGACGTGAAGGCGAGGGTGAGGAAGAACAGTGAACGCAGAAAAGCAGTTAAGGGATGAAATGGTAAAACAGGTCAACATCGTCTATTCCGCTGCAGCAATCGCCCTGTGGGAAATGGGGTGGAGGCAGAAAAGGCTTCTGGGATTACTCAAGGAGACGCAGGAGCTGTGGAACACATGTGCAGCCGATCCTATGACGAGCATGCTGATGATGCTGGAGGATGAAACCGGTCTCATCATGCAATCAAGCGAAACCAGCAAGAGCTATCACGATCTGGAATACCTGAACGGCAAGGTCGAGCCGCATGAAATGACCATAGCACAGTACATAGCCATGCGGACAGGGCAAAGGCATTGGGTAAACCCACAGCTCAAGGCGGCGGTTCTGCTGGCAATGCACCGAGATTACAGCTGGGGCGGAATCAGAGGCCAGCGGTTGTGCGACCAGATCAACGAGATGGCGTATGAGTACGGCGGGAAGGACTGGAAGCAAGCCAAGATCCTGAAAGCATGTAAAGAGATCACAGGCATCAATATTTTTGAGGAGGTTAGGAGAGCATGACGAGGGAGATGATTGAGCGCCTTATGGCGGCTGGATTGAGCAAGCAGATGGCATCAAGCGCCACAGCTGAAGCAATCACAAACTATTACATGGGCGAGAACGGACAAGCGGCACTGATCAAAGAGGCACATCAGCAGGTCAGAGAGATGCGGGAAACAGTCCGAGAACTGCGATCACAATACGATGACGTTGTCCGGCAGATGCAGGAAGTTACCGGTACGCTGCAGGGTCTTAAAGAGGCACAGGAGCAGTACGGCGAGATCACGGATGACAGAGCGAGAAACGCCATTGCTCTTTACCTGGCACTGATATCCGTAGCAAAGAAGGCGGGAGCCGATGGAGAGGATGCTGTTGAAAACGCAGGATATATCTTGTACGCGTACTTTGGCGGAATGCCGAGAAGCGCAAAAAGCCAGACGATGACATGGGGGGAGCGATGAGAGCAACAAAGAGAACTGAGGGCGCAAAGGCAGAAAAGATTTTGGTTGATATCCACGAACTGCAGGAAATGTTATCTGTCGGAATGCAGAGTGCTGCTGCAATCGGAACTGAGGCAGGGGCGGTTGTTCGTATCGGCAGACGTAAGCTGTACAGGGTGGACAAGATCAAGGCATACATCGACCAACTGACGGAGATCACAACAGAGGTAGAGAAACAGGCGGAGAGAGGGATGGAGGCAGCGGAATGAGTTTTGATTTCGAAAACAACAGGACCACAACGGAGCAAATCAAGAGACGTTATCGCTGTAAAGGCGGATGGATTGAAGAACGTTGGGTGGTTGAAGAGGGAGAGACCAAGCAAGCATATTATGTGGATTACTTTGTGCCGGATGGAGGACAGCAGATATGACCATGGAGGCATTACTGATCAGCGCAGAAGGATGGGCAAAGGCCCAGAAGCGCGTGACAAACGGCAGTCTGCGGAAGAGGTTTGATATCTCAGAGGATGTCGCAGACGAGGTATACAAGATCCTGCGGCAGGAAGGGATTGTCGGCAGCATGGGATATGTGGAGGCAGACAAATGACCTACAAAATCGGAGAGATCCTGACAAGTAATCGGGAAGTGACCGTAGAAAAATGCATATCCGGCGAAAAGGTTGTGCTGCCGAAGGGCAACAAGGTAATCATCGGAGCGGATCGCCTGGCGCATCACATCAAAACAGGGGCAATCCAGACACTGGCAAAAGATGTCGAAGTTAAGGGCTATGACCGGGAAGGCCTTGCAGAATGGATCTTTGACTACATGAGCGTACATCTGCCGATGTTTGACATAGAGACAGAATTTGATCTTACAGACGCGGATATCCGGCAGACCATCGATGATGCACTGGAGGAGATTGGATTTTATGGAGACTAAGACCTGTGATACCTGTGTATGGGCAACAAGGTTTAAAGACGGCCTACGATGCATCGATGGACATCAAGTTGATAAGACGGATGGTTGTAGGACATGGGCGAACAGCAAGCCAGAGGAGGCGGGATGGACTGCAAAAAGGAAATCGTCAGAATCTTGACTTCCGGGGCGGGCGGGTGGCCTCCGTATGATGTGTTCTGCGACTGGGTTCAGATGCTGGCATTGTCTATCAGCAACACAACAGATCTGATCCACGGAAAGCTGTGGGAAGACCGGGAAAAAGATTATCTCCGGCTCATCGAGAAGTACGGTGAGCGAAAAGACGATTTCGTAGCGATGTCTGGGTATCTTATTCAAGCGCTAGAGGATGATATGTCGGATGTACTGGGGGCAATCTACATGGAAGCTGGTCTTGGCAATAAATATACGGGGCAGTTCTTCACCCCATTCCACATATCAGAGCTAAATGCCGAGTGCACAATGCCGGAACGGATAGAAGAGCCGATACTGCTGAATGAGCCGTCAACGGGGGGTGGCGGTGCCATAATTGCTGCTGCCAAGGTCATACTGAAGCGCGGATATAATCCGCAGAAGTGTTTCGAGTTTGTGGCACAGGATCTGGACTGGAAGGGCGTGTATATGACCTATATCCAGACGAGTCTTCTGGGGCTGAAAGGGATAGTAGTGCAAGGTGATACGCTGATGGAGCCGTTCATGGATTTAAAGAGCTATCCCAAACAGCGAGTGTTATTAACTCCGGCGAAGAAAGGACTGCTGATCTGATGATGGAAATAAAAGATGAAAGGGATAATTTGGCGAATGATATATGCGTCAGGCTGAGTAATCGAGGGGTAGATCTTCAGGAACTCAAAAATATCTTGTATATCTCAATGAAAAATTACGAGATCACAACCAGATCGACAGAGGTTGCGGTTTTGGATTCCATGAAAAATGAAGAAATCCTTGAGCGCTTCATCATCACCAAAAAGGTGGCGGGGCGGACGGAGAGAACACTGAGATTTTATTACAAACAGTGCAAGATAATTCTGGCGCGCATAGGAAAAACGTATTCGGACATCACCGCGGACGATATCCGTTATTATATGGCAATCCGGCTGACAAGGGACAAGGTCAGCAAGACTACAGTGCAAAACGAGACTAGGTGCTTATCGAGTTACTTCTCATGGCTACAAAATGAGGGATACATCACGGCTAATCCAATGGCAAAAATCGAGCCCATCAAAAAGGATAAAACGAAAAAAGCCGCGCTTACTCCGATGGAAATCGAGAAGCTGCGCGGAGCCGCTAGAGATGAGAGAGAAGCTGCCGTGATAGAGGTACTGTTATCGACTGGCTGCCGGGTCTCAGAACTGACGCAGATTCTTCTGAGTGAAATTGATGAAGACAAGGTTCTGGTGCACGGGAAAGGGCAGAAGGATAGATACTGTTACCTGAACGCAAAGGCAATGTTTGCGATAGAAAGGTACCTGGCGAAGCGTAAAGACTCAAATCCATACCTATTCCCAAAGGGGAAAAATCTGGTGCAAGCAGCCAAAGAGGGGACATACAAGCGCGAAGAGCACGGCATCTGGTGGCAACGTCCAGAGAATGTAATAGCTGGACATGTCGAGAAGAGCTCGATCGAAGCTATGATGCGCAGGATGGCAAAGCGCGGAGGGGTTGACCAGGCTAACCCGCACAAGCTTAGACGGACATTTGCAACAGCGGCGTTAAAGAGAGGGATGCCAATCATGCAAGTGTCGCGGCTGTTGGGGCATGAGCAGCTGTCAACAACACAGATCTATCTAGACCTATCTGATGATGATCTGGCACAAGCGCATCATAAATACGTTGTATGAGGGAGGAAGAGCGATGAAGAAGGGCATAGAAGTATCCTGTGAATGGGATGCCTCCGGTCACGAGGTCACTGTAGTACGCAAGGAACGCGGCAAGCTCACACTGGAGGACATCCGCGAAGCGTTGATAGAGTGGGGTGATCAGGACTATTACGGACTGGTACTAAAGTGCATAGACGGCGATATGCTGCAATACTTCGAGGATGATCTCAAGGGTGATTGTGTGGAGCTGTATCGGATGTCGGATGTGCTAGAGGTTATGGGGAGGGTCAAGAAGTTATGACAAGAGAAGACATAATGGATCATCTCAGAGACGTGGACGAGGAGATCAGGAGGTTAGATGATCCTGTCAACCATCCGAATCATTACACAGGCAAGTATGAGTGCTTTGATGTGCTGAGGAGCATCTACGGAGACAACGCAGTTAAGGACTTTTGCCTATGCAACGTTTTTAAGTATCTCTGGCGGCACAAACGCAAGAACGGCATCGAGGATCTTAAAAAGGCCGCATGGTATCTGAACAAGGTGATCGAGATGGAGGAAGGAGAGAATGGTCAATAAAAACATTTGTAAGCAATACCTAAATCACTACGGAACAGATTATACGCTGACCGTGGCAATGGAAGAGCCTGCAGAGCTGATCCATGCTATCGCACATCTGAGGCGGGACGGGTTTAACCCGTTTCGTAAGGTTGAGCTAGCACAGGCGATTGCGGATGTAGAGGTGATCATTGAGCAGTTAAAGCTGATCTATGGCATTCCGCAGGAAGAAATTGATGACATGATTGCTATCGCACAGAGCCGAGCGGCTAAGAGGTTAAGCGATGACGGAAGAGCTTAGAGAATTCCTGCAACGGCCTAAGATGCTGCTGCGGAGGATTGAGGGCAACAACGCGGAGCTGGAAAATCTGCTGTCAACAATGCTGCCACAGGCCATTGTCTATGACAGGGACAAGGTGCAGTCGTCTCCGAGTGATCCGATGCTGAACTACATCGAGCGGTATGAAGAGATTTACAACGAAGGGATGCAGCTGCTGACGCAGTATCAGGCGGCGTGTAAGGCGGTCAAGAGTCTTGCGGATTCTCTGGAGCCGGAGCAGGCGTTAGTTGTGAAGCGGAGGTTCTTGACCTTCGAAGACTTTGACACCATCGGGCAGAAGATTCACATGTCTGTGCGTAATGTCTATCGGACTTATAATGACGCTGTGGACGCAATGGAGGATCAACCTGAAAGTTGGCAGTCTTTGACAGTAAATGGCAGTTTTTAATCTGTTATAATGGTAGAGTACGAAGATGTGAAGAAGACCTCCTGTGATAGGGCTGCGAGAGCGGCCCTTTTTGTATGCATAAAATTAGTTGTAGTAGATGCGGGCGGATCCATCCTATAGGAGAATGCCCGATACCAAAGCCCTCCAGATATCCCTCCAAGGACACAAAAGAGGCCGCCTTCCGGTCTAGTGCCGGTTGGACACAGAAGTCCTTACATATCCGGCAGCGGGATAAGTTCCTATGCCAGGCATGCCGCTACGGCCTGGCCGATGATGTGCATAGGATCACAACAGAGCAGCTGGAGGTGCACCACATCACACCGATCAACGCCGGATGGGATGACAGGCTGGATGATTACAACCTGATTACATTATGCAGATCGTGTCATGAGATGGCTGAGAGAGGACGACTTGACACAGACAAGCTGAGAGAGATAGCTAGGGCTAACACAGACAGCGATGGCTAAGGCGTCTGAATTGTCAGACAATAGGCGAAATATACCCCCC
>CAVITM010000018.1:0-19523 GCA_963645455.1 Moraxellaceae bacterium
TGACAGCATTGTACTTAATATCCAGATTCGAAGAAGTACCTTTGCAGATATTTTTTTTAACATGCTTCGCTCCCGTAATATCTTATCCGAGTTTTTCATTAGCAATTTATACGGCACATCCAGAAAGCGTTTTATCTTTTTTAATGCAAACGATAAAGAATTGGAAGATTTGATTCTTACTATGATGCTGGAGGAACTCCACGAAGACGAATATACTGCAAAAATTTTAGGCAACTATCTAAGTATATTCTGTACACAACTGATTCGGAAATATGGACGAAATGCAGAAGTCATAAATTCACTTCAGGCAGACAATGAACTTATGTCTGGAATTTTATCTTATTTGAATGACCATTACCGCTCTGTGACGTTAGCCGACGTATCGAAACATTTCGGCTACACACCAGAGCACACCTCCCGGCTGATCAAAACCGAGACCGGCCAGACTTTTACGGATTTTTTGCGAACCGTACGAATCAAACGCGCAGAGGTAATGCTACTAAATACGCCTTGGAGTATAGAAAAAATCAGTCTCGAAGTAGGATATGAAACATCTACCGCATTCATAAAATATTTTAAGCAAATTCATTCTATGACTCCAGCCCAGTTCCGTAAAACGAATAATAAAATGTAACGATTCCGCACCGGACAAAATTTCCTATACCGCAAAAAGACAGTCATGCAGCAACATCTCTGTTACCACATGACTGCCTTTTCTTTCTCTTTCGCCTGTCAGCCTATGAAAGCTTGTGAATGGCGATGCAGTTGGGTTTGCCCACATGCAGCGGCTTGCCCTGCATCAGGAAATAATGCTCCTCATAATTCATCTTGAAAATACAGATCTCATCGTTCTCATGATTGAGGGTCACAAAATGCTCATTGTCCGGGAATACACATACATCCTTGGGGAATTCGCCGCTGATCTTGCTGTTGCGGTTTAAGGTCAAAAGACCGGTCTCCTGATCGATATCATAGACCACCGCGGAATTCACGCCTGCATTCACCACATACAAATGCTGTCCATCCGGAGAGATTCTCATGGCTGTAGCGCTGCAGATATCATCATCTTTTTTGTCTGTCGTGGTGATCTCCTGTAAAAAGCGAAACTCCGGCTCGCCGTCCTTCATCTCATAGCTGTAGACATTGACACAGTTGAGCAGCTCACACAATACATAGGCAAAGCGTCCGTCATCGGAAAAGATCATGCTCTTGGGGGCTGAATCGATCTGGCAGCGCAGAATATCCGTATTGTGGATCTTGCCTGTTTCTTCATCGATATGATACAGCTTGACCTGATCTAAGCCGCCGTCAACGCCACAGACAAACTTCTGATCCGGGGTAAAGCATACACAGTTGACATGGGGACGGGAACTCCGCTCCGCGATGCAGCGGCCCATACCCTTGTGGAATACCGCATCGGCAACGCCTACGATGGTACCTTCTACCGGATCCAGCTGCATAACGGTCACACGTCCGTCGTGGTAGCCGCCTACCAGTAAAAAGCGGTCATCATTTGAAATATCTAAGAAACATCCTCTCATGCCGCCAATCCATGCATTGTTGATGGGCTCAAGATCGCCATCCTGCAGAATGCGGAAGGACTGGACACCCTCATCTGCAATGGAATATAAAAATTTGCCGCTGTGGGAAACCAGCAGGTAGGATGCGTTATTGATGGGAAAGACCTTGCGCTCTACCATCTGTCCTGTGCCGTCATCCAAATCATATAGATGGATTCCAATACTGTTCTCGTAGGTATAGGTTCCTACGTATGCTACATACTTATCCTTCATGATGCTCTTCTTCCTTTCTTCGCAGAATATCATAGACATCCAGCGGACAGCCTACATCGATGAAAAGCTTTTGCTTCGGATGCGGGGCGCTCGCCTGATCTATCCCTTTCTCATCTACAATTCTTCGTACCACAACCTGGAGATTCTCGCCATTTGGCTTCATCACCTCGATCTGCTCACCGACCACAAATTTGTTCCGCTGCTCGATGGAGTAAAGACCGTCCATACGGTCTTCGCCAATCACTCCAAGATAGGTATAATCCCTGACATAAGTATTGCTGTCATAGATCTGTGCCTCCTCAGAGGGCTTGCCAAAGAAAAAGCCGGTGGTAAACTGCCTGTAGGTACAGCTTCGTATCTGATCCAAGTACCAGGGCATGTGAGCCCGGTACAGATCCGGCGACTGCAGATAGTCATCGATGGCCCGGCGATAAGTGCGGGCTACCGTGGCCACATACAGTGCTGTTTTCATTCTACCCTCTATTTTGAAACTGTCAATACCCGCTTCGATCAATTGCGGAATATGTTCGATCATGCACAGATCCTTGGAATTGAATATGTAGGTTCCGCGATCGTTCTCATAGACCGGCAGATATTCGCCGGGCCGGGTCTCCTCTACAACTGCATATTTCCAGCGGCAGGGGTGGGTACATGCACCCTGATTGGCATCCCGGCCGGTAAAATAATTGGACAAAAGACACCGTCCGGAATAGGAGATACACATGGCTCCATGAATAAAAGTCTCGATCTCCAACTCATCCGGTATATGGGCCCGCAGCTCCCGAAGCTCCTGCAGGGAAAGCTCCCTGGCGGAAACCACCCGCTTTGCGCCCTGGGCCTGCCAGAACAGATAGGTACCGTAATTCGTGTTGTTTGCCTGGGTGCTCACATGCAGCTCCATGTCCGGCAGCACCTCACGGGCGATCATAAAAACGCCGGGATCTGAGATAATAAGGGCATCCGGCGCAACATCCCGAAGCTCTTCAAAATAGCTGCGAACCCCCGGTAGGTCTGCGTTGTGTGCAAAAATATTGGCAGTCACATAGACCTTCACGCCATGGGCGTGGGCAAATTGTACGCCCTCACGCATCTCCTCCAGTGTAAAATTTTTTGCTTTTGCACGCAGTCCAAAGGCTTCGCCGCCGATATAGACTGCATCCGCGCCAAATATCACTGCCACCTTTAATACTTCCAGACTGCTGGCCGGAACTAACAGCTCAGGTGCTTTCATATCTTCATTCTCCTAATTTTACACTGACTGCCGCGCCATCGCCGATGGGCAGAATCGCGCTCGTCAGCTGTTCATGGTGCTTGAGTGTATATAAATATTCCCGCATCCGTTTGTGAATCGTTCGGTTGCGCCTGGTCACGGCGTAGCGGGATTCAATAATCTCTCCGTCAAATAAAACATTGTCACTCACTAGTATCCCGCCGGGCTCCAGCAGGGAAACCGCTGTATCCAGAAGGATGGGATACTGTCCCTTGGCGGCATCCATAAAAATCCAGTCGAAATGTCTGCCCTCACGGAGCAGCTCCGGCAAAATCTCACCGGCATCCCCCTCCAGGAGGGTAATCTGATCTGACCTGCCGGCACGCTTAAAATTCTCTCTCGCCACCGGAATCCGTGGCGGCCAGTTCTCGATAGTGGTAATGCTGCCCTCTGCTGGATTCCACTGTGCCATCAAAAGGGCCGAAAATCCCACGGCACAGCCTACCTCCAGCAACCGCTGTGGCCGCTTCATGGCAAGCAGAAGCTTAAGGAAGCCCTGCATATCCTTTCGGATAATAGGCACCTCATCTGCCAGCGCCTCCTGTTCGATCAGATCCAACAGCTCCCCGTTGCTGCTCTCTAAGGAATTTAAATAAGTGAGTAGACGTTCATCCAGGATCATGACTGCTCCTCCGAGGTCTCTTCCGGCGTCATGGCCGCCATGAGCTCTGCCGGAGTCATAGTGGCAGACACCTTGTAAATGCCAGCCACCGGCGAATAGCCATAGAGCTTTTCCTGCAGATAAAACAGCCGGTCATCCCGTATCAGATGCTTTTCCTCTAAAAGCTTTGCCAGATCCTTAGCATCTGTCGTGTCCGTGATCTGCACCAGGACGGGTGTATCATCGGTCTCAGACACCGCAGGCTCGGTATAGACCCTGTAGCCAAACTCATAACAGCCAATCCCGATGCGATACAATCCGCATACTACTAAAATGCCCAGCAGAATACCGATACTAATTCTCAGCGTCCGCAATATGATTTTGGTCATGGCAACCTCCTATCACGACTGCAGAAAGCTCGTGTCAAAATCGAGGGTCTGCATGATGGTCCAGTTCACCAGCTGAAACATGCGGCAAAGTGCCAGCTCTGCTGCCAGAAACTCCTGTACATAGGAATTTTCCCGAAGATCCGCATAACGCTCCTCCACAGAGTCGATCTCATCAAAAAGCTGAGGCGTGCCGCTGTTTTGTAGGGCGTACCAGCTGGCCCGGAATTCATTGACCCGCTGCTGCAGGCCGGGAAACTCTGCGATCTTTGCCTCTGCCCGCTTAAACCGGATATATTCCTCACTGTTTTTCATCTCAGCCGCAAGCTGATCCAGGGCGGATCGAAGCCGCACATTGCGCTCATCTGTCAGCATACTGTCCCTAGACCTCCATAATAATGGGAATGATCATGGGACGACGCTTGGTCTCCTTCCATACGAAGCCACCCAGCGAATCCTTGATCTCCTGCTTGATCTTGCCCCAGTCCTTCACATTCTTGTCCATGAGATGATCCATGGTATGATTCAGCACTGCCTGGGCGTCATCCATCAGATCTCCGGCATCACGCACATAGACAAAGCCACGGGATACGATATCCGGGCCTGCCAGCACCTGACCGGACTGGCCATCCAGCGTCAGCACTACGATGATGATCCCTTCCTCAGCCAGAATATGACGGTCACGCAGCACGATATTGCCTACGTCGCCGACACCGAGACCATCCACCATGACGTCTCCGGCAGGAACCCTGCCATTCACACGGGCACTGTTCTCATCCAGCTCTAACACATCACCGGAATTGATGAGGAAAATGTTGTCCTTGGGGATGCCAAGCTCCTGGGCGATCTTTGCCTGCGCCTTACGATGCTTGTACTCGCCGTGAACCGGAATCGCATATTTGGGGCGGACCAGGGAATAAATCAGCTTGATATCCTCCTGGCAGGCATGTCCGGATACATGTACATCCTGGAAGATCACCTCTGCGCCCTTACGGGAGAGATCATTGATGACCTTGGAGACTGCCTTTTCGTTGCCTGGGATGGGATTGGAGCTAAAAACGATGGTATCAGTGGGACGGATCGTCACCTTGCGGTGGGTGCCGTTGGCCATACGGGACAAGGCTGCCATGGATTCGCCCTGACTGCCGGTGGTGATCAAAACGGTCTTCTCCGGCGGATAATTTTTCAGATGCTCAATATCCACCAGGGTATTGTCCGGAATACTGATATAACCCAGCTCCGTGGCAGTGGAGATGATATTGACCATGCTGCGGCCCTCTACCACTACCTTGCGTCCGCTCTTGTAGGCCTGATTGATGATCTGCTGTACGCGGTCTACATTGGATGCAAAGGTCGCAATAATAATACGGGTATTGGGATGCTCCTCAAAAATATTCTGCAGGGTACGTCCCACGGTCTTTTCTGACATGGTAAAACCGGGGCGCTCTGCATTGGTGCTGTCGCACATCAGTGCCAGCACACCTTTTTTTCCGATCTCACCAAAGCGCTGCAGATCAATGGCATCACCGAATACCGGTGTATAGTCAACCTTGAAATCTCCGGTATGCACGATGGTGCCGGCCGGTGAATAGATGGCCAGAGCTGCCGCATCCTGAATGCTGTGGTTGGTCTTGATAAATTCGACCCGGAAGCATCCTGCATTGATATGCTGGCCGTATTTGACGATCTTTTTCTTGACCTTTTTTAACAGTTCATGCTCCTCTAACTTGTGGTCAATGATACCCATGGTCAACCGGGTCGCATAAATCGGCACATTCACCTCACGCAGCACGTAGGGAAGCGCACCGATATGATCCTCATGTCCGTGGGTGATAAAAAAGCCCTTGACTTTATCAAGGTTCTCCTTTAAGTAAGTCACATCCGGGATCACGAGATCAATGCCGAACATATCATCCTCCGGGAAGGACAGTCCGCAGTCCACAACAATAATACTGTCCTCGTATTCGAAGGCAGTAATATTCATTCCGATCTGCTCTAAACCGCCTAACGGAATGACTTTCAACTTCTTATTCTGTTTTTCTTTCTTCAAATGAAACCTCCTTGAATTTTGTTCGGATACAGACTGGCAAAAGGCTCTGCGGGATCACACAGGCGGATCAAACGATCTCTACGTCCTCCATCATCTCCGCAAATACTTTTGCAAGTGCATTTAATTCCGTGTCGTCCTCTACCATATCGTAGGTAGATTCTCCGTCCGATTCGATGGTCTCCTTCATGATATAGCAGTCACAATCGCCATCCTCATCCTCGGTCACTAAAATATAATGATATCCGTTGATTTTTGTTTGCTCTAAAACGTAAAACTCTACGGTCTCCCCATCTACGGGGTCTAAAAACTCGACTTTTTCCATTGCTTTCTCCATCTTAAGCTTCATGCAAAGAAGCTGCATGCTTTTTTGCATCCATATAGCCCTGTAAAATAAAGATCGCCGCGATCTCATCCACGTATTCCTTGCGGGCGGCATGTCCCAGGCCTTTTTCTGCCATGGCACGATCCGCCGCTACCGTCGTCAGGCGCTCATCCCAGAATGCCACCGGCAGTCCGGTCCGACGAACAAGCATCTCCCGAAATTCCTTCGTCGCCTCACAGCGGGGTCCTTCACTTCCGTTCATATTCTTCGGATAGCCCAGCACCAGCTCGCCTACATCATATTCACTGATCAGCGCCTCGATGCGCGCCAGTGTCTGGCGAAGCTTATTCTCAGATTTCCTGCGAATAATCTCTACGCCCTGGGCGGTGATCCCCAGCGGGTCAGAAACTGCCACACCGACAGTCTTTGAGCCAAAATCCAATCCCATGATCCGCATATGTCATGTACCTTTCTCATACTGTGAACGATCAGCCGCGAAAATTTTTGTCAATATAATCGGCCAAAAGCTCCTCTACCAGCTCATCCCGTTCCACCTTCATGATCAGGCTGCGGGCATTGTTGTGGCTGGTAATGTAGGTCGGATCCCCGGACATAATATAGCCCACGATCTGATTCAGGGGATTGTAACCCTTTTCTGATAAGGAACGATATACCAGCTCCAAGACATCCTTTACCTGCAGCTGGGGTTCCTTTTCTACTTTGAAAAATTGTGTCTGATTCTTATCCTGCATCATTTCACGTCCTCTTAGGTGCTCCTTTGTTTGAAGCAGATCTTCTAACCATTTTAATATAACACGAATGAAATTTCAACCTTTAATCGCAAACATCCATTCGGCTGGCATCTTCCAGAAGGTAAATCTCCCCAGACAGCTGACCGGCGATTTTCCCTTTTACGAAGCGATTGACATAGTCTGCTTCATGCTCTCCCGGCGAAAGCTTCTTTGCGACCCGCACATATTCCGGCGTAAAGCCCACCATATATGCAGACCCGTCAATCATCAGTGCCTCCTCCAGCAGCACACTGACCTCCCGGCCGATATAATAGTCCCGGTACTCCTCAGACTGCCGCGCCCTTAGAGCCAGCAGATCCTCGCTTCGCTCCTTTTTGGCAGGATCCGGAATCTGACCTTCCATACGCTCCGCCCGAGTTCCCCGGCGGGGGGAATACTGAAACACATGCATCTCATAAAACCCGATCTGTTCTAAAAACTTCACGGTTGTCTCAAATTCCTGCTGGCTCTCTCCCGGAAAACCAACGATCACATCGGTGGTGATGGCCGGATGCCCATAAGCCTGCCGCAGCAAAGCACAGCTTTTGGCATATTCCTCCGTGGTATATTTGCGGTTCATGCGGCGAAGGGTAGCGTCACAGCCACTCTGGAGGGACAGATGAAAATGGGGGCAGATCTTTGGCAGCGCAATGAGACTGCTCACAAACTCCTCTGTGATAATCCGGGGCTCCAAAGAGCCTAAGCGGATACGCCTGATTCCCTCAATCTCATGGAGCTTTTTAAGAAGGGAGAGCAGATCATAATCTTCGCCGTAACCGTAGGAGCTTAGGTGAATACCGGTGAGCACAATCTCCTGATAGCCTCTTTTTGCCAGGGTGAGGGCCTCCTCATAGACGTTTTCCGGCTGGCGGCTTCGCACCCGGCCTCTCGCATAAGGAATCAGGCAATAGCTGCAAAACTGATTGCAGCCGTCCTGAATCTTTAGGAAGGCTCGTGTATGCTCGCCGGTCTCCTTTAGATGCATCTCCTCATATTCGTGGGTTCCGTCATTGATATCAACGACCTCAGCCATTCTCCTATGGGTGGAAAAAAACTGCTCCAGCATGGGAAGCAACTGGGTCTTTTTATTATTTCCGATCAAAAGATCAACGGAGAGATCCTCCTTGAGAGACTCCTCTGCCGTCTGCACATAGCAGCCGGTCGCCACGATCACCGCCTGGGGATTTTGCTTTCTGGCGCGGTGAAGCATCTGTCGGGATTTGCGGTCAGCCATATTGGTCACGGAGCAGGTATTGATGACATATACATCCGCCGGCTGTGAAAAATCCACGATCCTGTAACCGGCCTCTGCCAGCATCTGCCCCATGGCCTCTGTCTCGTAGGCATTGACCTTGCATCCAAGATTGTGCAGGGCGGCCGTTCTTTGATTTTTCTGATTATTTTCTTGTTCCATTGCTTTTATTCCTTTAATCGGTTGACTTTTCCACTTAAAAACGCTACTATTGACTTAATAAATATGCAATTTTTAAGGAGGTTTTTTCTATAATGAAAACAGTACAGATTTCTTTAAATTCCATCGACAAGGTAAAGTCCTTCGTGAATGCAATCACACAGTTTGACTTTGATTTTGATCTGATTTCCGGCAGATATGTCATTGATGCCAAGTCTATCATGGGTATCTTCAGCCTGGATCTTTCCAAGCCCATCGAGCTTGCGATCCATTCCGATGCAAATACAGACGAGATTCTGGAAGTGATCAAGCCTTATTTGGTAGAGTAATCGCTTATGTGCGAAGCCGTCACCCTTTGGTGGCGGCTTTTTTCATTTCTTTTACGGCTCGATCTCGATGACTTCGGTGGTGTCGATCGCTGTCTGCACCAATTCTTCAATCTTATCCTGCAGATGGGTCTCAGATTTTTTGATGGATTTTAAGTTTGGCTTGGTCACGGGATGCTTTGCCACGAAAATGGTGCAGCAGTCCTCGAAGGGTAGGATGGACGTCTCATAGGCATCGATTTTTTCAGAAATATCGACGATCTCCTGCTTGTCAAAGCCGATGAGGGGCCGGTAAACCGGCAGGGTGCATACCTCATTCGTACATGCTAAGGACGGCATGGTCTGACTGGCCACCTGACCGATGCTCTCTCCGGTAATCAGTCCCAGGCAATTGTCCGCCTTGGCAAAATGCTCTGCCAGCATCATCATATAGCGGCGCATAATGATGGTGAGCTGGTCGTGGGGACACTTCTCATAAATATAGAGCTGAATCTCTGTAAAATTCACCACATGCAATCTGATGGGGCCGCTGTAACGCGCCACGATCTTGGCCAGATCCACCACCTTTTGCTTGGCACGTTCGGATGTATAGGGCGGCGCATGAAAATAAGTAGCCTCCAGACGCACGCCACGCTTTGCGATCATATAGCCTGCCACCGGGCTGTCGATTCCTCCGGAGAGCAGCAGCATGGCTTTTCCGGCTGTGCCCACGGGCATACCGCCGGCGCCTTTGATCTCTGTGGAATAGAGATTGATATGGCTGCGGATCTCCACGTTAATATTTACCTGGGGATGATGCACATCTACGCGCACCCGGGGAAATGCGTCCAGTATTTTTTCTCCCAGTGCTGCCGCCAGCTCCATGGAGCTTAAGGGATAATTTTTTCTCGCACGGCGGGCATTGACCTTGAAAGTAAAAGTCTGCTCCGGATAAGCTTCCCGTACATAGGCGACTACCGCCTCTGCCAGTGCGTCAAAGCCTTGATCCTCCAGACGCACCATGGGACAGATCCCCACGATTCCAAATACCTTGGTCAGGGCATCCATCAGTTCCTCATAATCATAAGCCGACAGTGCCTCCACGTACATGCGGCCGTTTTCCTTGCTCACATGAAACTGACCCTCTACCCGGGTCAGGGCATTCTGAATCTGCGACAGCAGTGTATCCTCAAAAATATGCCGGTTTTTTCCTTTGACGGCGATCTCACCGTATTTAATCAAAAATGCCTGATATGTCATTGTTCTATCCTCTCTAGTGTCTGCGGAATCTGCGAAGCTGGGGCAAAAGCTCGGAGAGCTGCGCCAGCACATAATCCACTTCCTCTCTGGTGCTGTCAACGGACATGGAAAAACGCACCGTCGCATCCAAAAGCTGCGGTGCCACTCCAATGGCCTTGAGTGTGCCGGAGATAGCCGGATGATTGGAGGAGCAGGCCGAGCCGGTGGATACGTAAACATTCCGTTCTTCCAGGGCATGCAGCAGCACCTCGGCACGAATGCCTGCAAAGCTGGCGCTCACAATATGGGGCGCCGCTTCCCGACCCGCAGCTCCGTTGATGGTGACATCTTCTAATGCCTGCAAACCGGAAATCAGATATTCCCGCAGCTCGTATAGATGGTCTATTTTTTCATCAAAATGCTCATAAACTTGCGCAGCCGCGACTCCAAGCCCTGCGATGCCCGGTACATTTTCCGTGCCGGAGCGCATATCCTTCTGCTGACCGCCGCCGAGAATGATGGGATGCAGCTTGGTCTTGTCCCTGACATACAAAAAGCCCACACCCTTTGGGCCATGAATCTTGTGGGAGCTGACAGAGAGCAGATCGATGCCCATCCGTCTCGGATAAATCCGAAGCTTGCCGAAGGACTGGATCCCATCCACATGAAACAGCGTCCTGGGATTTTTTGCATGAATCCGTTTTGCTGCCTCTTCGATGGGCTGAATGGTACCAATCTCATTATTCACATGCATAATTGAGACTAAAATCGTATCGTCACGGATAGCTGCCTCCAGCTGGTCCACGGAAATACATCCCTTCGCATCCACCGGCAGATAGGTGACCTCAAAGCCCTGCTCCTCTAAAAAAATAAGGGGATTGTATACGGAGGCATGCTCGATGGATGTGGTGATGATATGCCTGCCTCTGCGTCTGGCAGCAAAAGCCGCCCCCATCAGTGCCAGGTTGTTGCTCTCAGTGCCGCCTGATGTAAATACGATCTCTTTTTCAGCCACCTTTAAAATCCCGGCGATCTGGGCGGCTGCTGTCTTTATATAATTTTCAGCTGTAACGCCATACCTATGCAGGGAGGAGGGATTGCCGTAATCCACCAGCATCACCTGCTCCATCAGATCCACGGCTGCCGGTAAGCAGCGCGTCGTCGCTGAATTGTCAAAATATGCTTCCATCTGATTATATCCTCATAGTGATTGCCTGTGCTCCTGCTCCATCTCCAGCTGCATCATAAGCATGGAGAGCATCAAAATCGAAGCCGTGTCCGTACGAAGGATGCGCTGCCCCAGGGAAATGACCTGTGAACCCTCCCGAAGTGCCCCGATCTCGGCCTCATCAAAGCCGCCCTCCGGCCCGATAAAGACGCTGATAGATGACGCATCTGAAAGCCCGGAAAATGCCCGGCCCGTCGCCGCCATGCCCTCCTCGTTCTCATAGGGCACGATGCAGCGGTCACACTGCATGGCATAGGCAGCTGCCTCCCGAAAGCTCATCACCGGATGCACATGGGGGATCAGGCTTCGCTTGGACTGCTTCGCTGCGCTCCGTGCAATCTCCTGCCAGCGTACCACCTTTTTTGCTGCTTTTTTCTCATCCAGCTTCACCACGCAGTAGCGCATCTCCACCGGAATGATCTCATAGACGCCCAGCTCCACCGTCTTTTCGATGATAGTCTCCATGCGTTCACCCTTGGGAATCCCCTGAAACAGGTAGATTTTGGCCGGAAGCTCTGTATTTTTGATGTCCCGCTCCTCAATATGAAGGAGCACATCGTCCTCAGAAAGTGTCTCAATGGAGCACAAAAAATCCCTGCCCCGCTGATTGCTGATGCGAACCACTTCCCCTGGCTTCATGCGAAGCACATTTTTTATATGGTTCACGTCTGAGCCCGTAATGCGGATCAGATCTGCGCCAATCTGGGCATCATCTACAAAAAACTGATACATGTGTTTTTCTCCAAATCCGGCAGTTCCTATTTCTGTGCCGTAATATTCACCCACTCGCCCTGGTGATTGATCTCTAAGACTGTAAGGCCCGCAGCCTCAATGGCTTTTTTGACCTCCTGCTCCTTGAAATCAATAATGCCGGAGGTGATAAAGATTCCGCCGTCCTTCAGGCGTGCCGGAATCACCGGTGCCATGGGAATGATGACATCCGCTAAAATATTGGCTACCACGATATCATAGTCTCCTCCCACTGTCTCCTGCAGCGATAGGTCATCAATCAGATTGCCGCAGTAAAAGCTGCCCAGTTCCTTTGACAGGTGATTCGTCTCAAAATTTGCGTCGGTAGAGGTCAGGCATTCCCGGTCAATGTCCGTGCCAACAACCCGTGATGCGCCAAGCTTCAGCGCAGCGATGGATAAAATACCGCTGCCGCAGCCAACGTCCAGCACCCGATCTCCCTGCTTTAAATATTTGCGCAGCTGTCGGATACACAGCTGTGTGGTCTCATGCTTGCCTGTACCAAAAGAGATACCCGGATCGATCTCGATCATCACCTTGCCTTCATCCTCGGGCTTCAATTCCTCCCAGGTGGGTTTGATTAAAATATCATCCAGATAGAAGGAGCTGAAAAACTGCTTCCAGTTATTGATCCAGTCGATGTCCTCGGTGGCTCCGGTACTGATGGTGGCCGGCCCGATATCCATATACTGCTTTTGTTCCTCCAGAGAACGCATCACGCGGTGCAAAAGCTCCCGCCGCTCTTCTTCGGATGTCTCATCCGCATCCAGATAAAAGGTCACGCGGCTGCTGCCGTCGTCCTCTCCCAGCTCCGGCGGAAAATCAATAAACATCTCGCCGATCTCATCTGCAGAAAGGGGCACATGATTCTCGATCATGGCACCCTCGATGCCCAGCTCATCTAAAAGGGCAACAATCAGATCCTCTGCTGCCGTCGTTGTCTCGATCGTATAGCTATACCATTTCATGGATCTCTCTCCTTATTTTCCAAGGTCTCTAGACTTCTCAGCACCTGCATGGACTGCATCGATCACAGCAGCGCGCATGCCGCCCCGCTCTAAGGCATAGCAGCCCTCGATAGTGGTACCGGCCGGGGAGGTCACCATATCCTTTAACACCCCCGGATGGATGCCTTTTTCCAGATACATCTGTGCCGTTCCAAGGACGGTCTGTGCCGCCAGCCGGTAAGCACTGGCCCGGGGAAGTCCCTCCCGCACGCCGCCATCTGCCATGGCTTCAATAAACATGGCCACATAGGCCGGACCGCTGCCGCTGACACCGCATACCGCATCGATCAGATGCTCCGGCACCCACTCCACAATCCCAAGGGGTGAAAATAGTGCCTCAGCCAGCTGTTTTTCTTCATCTGTCAGATCACTGTCCGAGCAGAGAGCAAAGGCTCCTAAGCGCACCATCGCCGGAGTGTTTGGCATGGTGCGAAGCAGGCGCACCTTGCCGCTGATCATGGAACGAAGCTGCTCAGAGGAGAGTCCTGCCGCAATGGAAATAACGCATTTTCCATCCAGGGCATTGCCTGTGGACGCCAGTGTATCAGCCATATACTGGGGCTTCACTGCCAGAATCACCACATCAGAGGCTTCACATACCTGCTCATTGCTCTCCATGACACATACGCCAAGATCACCCATCTGCTCTCGAGCCGTCTCACTAATGTCATATACAAAAACCTGGGTGCCCTCAAGCACACCGCTGTCTAACAATCCACGTAAAATCGCACCGCCCATGTTGCCGCAGCCGATCATGCCAATATTTTTTTCTATCTTTGTACTCATGCCATACCTCCTGCCAGACTCATTCCACTACACTATCCGCTAATTTCCACATTTTGTCAAGAGTAACCATTTTCGCCGTACAGGGGCGACATTCCCTATATAGCGAAAAACCAGCCATGTGACAGATTGCACACGACTGGCTATCTTTTGCTGTTTTTTGCAATTATTTTTTACGTCCGAAGCCTTTCTTTTTCGGCTTCACGTCCCCATCTGCAGCACCATTCTGGGTCTTTAGGGAATCTCCTGTCTGGGCATCGAACTGACGCAGCAGCTCCTTGGCCTCTGCATTCAGGCCGGTAGGCACCTGTACCACCAGGGTGACATACTGATCACCGCGGATATTGGCATTACGAAGAGACGGCACACCTTTTCCTCTCAGACGGATTCTGGTATCGGTCTGGGTGCCGGGCTTTACTTCGTAGATCACTTCGCCGTCTACCGTGCCGATGCGCACCTCACCGCCTAAAGCAGCCTGTGCATAGGAAATAGGAGCGGTTGAAAACAGGTCCATATCCCGTCTCTGCAAAAAGGGATGGGCACTGACGATCACCTCCACTAACAGATCGCCTCTCGGTCCGCCATTGACACCCGGCTCGCCTTTTTCACGGATCCTCACACTCTGTCCGTTATCAATACCGGCAGGGATGCTGACCTCGATCTTCTTGCGGTTATTCAGATAACCGGTACCACGGCAGTTGGGACATTTTTCCTTGACGATCTTGCCGCTTCCGCCGCAATCCGGACAGGTAGTGATATTCTGTACAACGCCAAACAGTGACTGCTGGGTCATACGTACCTGACCACGACCGCCGCACTTGGTACATGTCTCAGGGGTGGTGCCGGGCTTTGCACCGGTTCCATGACAATCCGGGCACTCATCCTTCAGTACCATGTCGATCTCTTTTTTACAGCCAAATACGGCTTCCTCAAAGGTAATACGCACCTGTGTACGGACATTCGCGCCCTTCATCGGGCCATTGTTCGCACGCCTGCTGCCTCCAAAGCCGCCGCCAAACAGATCTCCGAAAATATCTCCGAAGCTGCCGAAGATATCTCCCATGTCATTAAAATCAAAGCCGCCGCCACCGGCGCCTCCGTCAAAGGCCGCATGACCAAACTGGTCATACTGGCGTCGCTTGTCCGGATCACTCAGCACAGCATAGGCTTCAGATGCTTCCTTGAACTTTGCCTCTGCCTCTTTATCACCCGGATTGATATCCGGGTGATATTTTTTGGCAAGGGCACGGTATGCTTTTTTCAGTGCTGCTTCATCGGCATTTTTGTCAACGCCGAGAACCTCATAATAATCTCTCTTGTCTGCCATTTTTTATACTTCCTTGAAGTCTGCATCTACCACATCATCATCTGCGGAGCCTGCACCTGCTGCGGATCCCATATCCGGACCTGCGCCTGCGCCCATATCCGGGCCGGCACCTGCTGCCTGTGCATTCTCATACATCTTTGCGAATACCTTCTGGGCACTCTCCATCAGCTTCTCCTTGGCTGCCTTCATCTCGCTTACCGTAGACTCGGTCATGTTCTCAGCATCCGGATTTGCTTCAACCAGCGCCTTTAATGCATTCAGGTCAGCCTCTACAGCAGACTTATCTGCTGCATCCAGCTTGTCACCTACCTGATCAAGTGCCTGCTGAGTCTGGAATACGAAGGAATCTGCATCATTTCTGGTGTCGATGGCTTCTTTACGCTTCTTATCCTGTGCCTCGTACTCAGCAGCTTCCTTGACTGCCTTATCGATCTCATCATCAGACATATTGGAGCCTGCGGTGATGGTGATATGCTGCTCTTTGCCGGTACCAAGATCCTTTGCGGATACATTGACGATACCGTTGGCATCGATATCGAAGGTAACCTCGATCTGAGGAATACCACGACGTGCCGGAGGAATACCATCCAGACGGAACTGTCCCAGTGACTTGTTGTCCTTCGCAAACTGACGCTCGCCCTGTACGACGTTGATATCTACAGCAGTCTGATTGTCTGCTGCGGTAGAGAAGATCTGGCTCTTCTTTGTAGGGATCGTTGTATTACGCTCGATCAGTCTGGTAGCCACACCACCCATGGTCTCGATAGACAGTGAAAGGGGTGTAACATCCAGCAGCAGGATCTCGCCTGCGCCTGCATCTCCGGCTAATTTACCACCCTGGATGGAAGCACCGATAGCTACGCACTCATCAGGGTTCAGGCTCTTGCTGGGCTCCTTGCCGGTCAGCTGCTTTACTTTATCCTGTACAGCCGGGATACGTGTAGAACCACCGACTAACAGTACCTGTCCAAGATCTGCATTGGTCAGTCCGGCATCCTTCATGGCGTTCTGTACGGGGATGGCGGTCTTTTCTACCAGATCATGGGTCAGCTCATCAAATTTGGCTCTGGTCAGGTTCATATCAAAGTGCTTGGGTCCTTCTGCAGTAGCAGTGATGAAAGGCAGGTTGATATTGGTGGTGGTAGCGGAAGAAAGCTCTTTCTTTGCTTTCTCTGCAGCTTCCTTTAAACGCTGAAGTGCCATCTTATCGGTAGAGAGGTCTACGCCCTCTGCCTTCTTAAATTCGTCGATCATCCACTGGGTCAGACGGTTATCAAAATCATCACCGCCTAAGTGAGTATCACCGTTGGTAGATAATACCTCGATGACACCGTCACCGATCTCGATGATAGATACATCAAAGGTACCGCCGCCTAAATCGTATACCATGATCTTCTGCTCTTTTTCGTTGTCAAGGCCGTAAGCCAGTGCAGCGGCTGTGGGCTCGTTGATGATACGCTTTACATCCAGACCTGCAATCTTGCCGGCATCCTTGGTAGCCTGACGCTGTGCGTCATTGAAGTATGCAGGAACGGTGATGACTGCCTCGGTTACAGACTCTCCTAAGTAGCTCTCAGCATCTGCTTTCAGCTTCTGTAAGATCATGGCTGAAATCTGCTGGGGGCTGTAGCTCTTGTCATCAATGGCTTTCTTGTAATCGGTACCCATATGTCTCTTGATGGAAGAGATGGTCTTTTCTGCGTTGGTAACTGCCTGACGCTTTGCAGGCTCACCTACGAGACGCTCACCGGTCTTGGTGAATGCCACGATGGACGGTGTAGTTCTGGCGCCCTCCTGATTGGCGATAACGGTAGGCTTGCCACCTTCCATAACGGCTACACAGCTATTTGTTGTTCCTAAATCAATACCAATAATCTTGCTCATGATTTTTCCCTCCTGATGTTATATTTAAATAAAACAATATGTAGTATTACCTGATTTACTGTACCACGGCTACCATGCTGTGACGTACGACGCTGTCGCGGTACATATAGCCCTTCTGCAGCTCCTGCGCTACAATTCCGGACTCATATTCGTCGCTCTCCACCTGCATCACTGCATTGTGGAAGGCGGGGTCGAATTCTTTGCCGACTGCTTCGATGGGCTTGACTCCCAGCTCCTCAAAGACACTCATCATCTGCTTGTAGATCTTGTCCATGCCATCTACAAAGGCGTCTGATTTCTGATCCTCGGGTACTGCAAGAAGTCCTCGCTCAAAATTGTCCACAACCGGAAGAATCTTCTCAATAATGCTCTTGGCACCGATCTCATACATCTGGTTCTTTTCTTTGTCGGTGCGCTTGCGGAAGTTCTCAAATTCTGCCATCTGGCGTCTGACCTGGTCGGTCAGCTCCTCGACGCGTTCCTCCAGCTTGTCTTTCTTTTTATCTTTTTTCTTGGAAGCCTTTTTTGTATCGGGGGCTTCCTCTGCGACCTTGGCCTCTTTTTCTTTTGATGCGGCCTCGGGGGCTTCCTCTTTGGAATCAGCGGCAGCTTCCTGATCTGCTACAGGCTCTGTCTCATTTTCCTGCAAGGTCTGCTCTTTATTTTCCATCTCTTTTTTTTGTGCCATGCATACTCACCTTTCTTTATGTTTGTCCGGGCGGCTGCTTGAAAATGCCGTCCAGCTGATTCTTCAATGTCTTAAGGTTGTCTACTACATTCTCGTAGTCCATTCGCTTCGGACCGATGATACCGATGGTACCTTTCATGCCCTCGCCCAGCTCATAGGTGGCTGTGACGACGCTGCAGTCCTTCATGTTCTGTACCGGCGACTCACTGCCGATGTAAACCTGAATGCCGGTGTTCTCCTCATCTCCCAGGGATGTGTTGACCAGATCCACCAGCTGCTGCTTTTCCTCGAAGGCATTGATCAGCTCTCTGGCCTGACCGGAATCGGTGAGCTCCGGATATTTGAAAATATTCGTCGCACCGCTGGTATAGATCTCCAGATCCTCGTCCTCGGATACTGACTCGGCGATGGCATCCAGTATCTTGCTCACCAGCTCGCTGTGAATGCCTGCCTGCTCTTTGAGCTTGGCGATGGTTGCGAGATTGATCTGGCTGAGCGCCAGTCCGCCAAGGCTGGTATTCAAAAGCAGATTCAGCTTTAACAGCTGTTCATTGTCAAGACCTCCAAGGTCGGTTCGGATCATTTTGTTCTTGACCAGATTGCCCTCTAAGACGATGACTGCCAGCAGCTGCTGTTCATCTACCTGAGACAGCTGGATGAACTTGAGCTTGCCATGCTGGAACTGGGGTGTGGTGATCATGGTGGCGTAGTTGGTGTTGTTGGCCAGCAGCTTGACCACGTTCTTAAGAACCTGTTCCATCTTCTCAGTGTGCTCGATGACAAAGTTCTTCATCTCGCTGACTTCGCGATCTTTTTCCTCCATGAGGTGATCCACATAGAAGCGATACCCCTGATCGGAAGGGATCCGGCCTGCGGAGGTATGAGGCTGAATGATATAGCCCAGTTCCTCCAGGTCTGACATCTCGTTTCGGATCGTGGCGGAGCTGAGATTCAAATCCGTATATTTGGAAATCGTCCGGGAGCCAACCGGCTCGCCTGTCTCCAGATATGTCTGTATGATTGCTTTTAATATCTTGACCTTTCGCTCGTCTAACTGATCCATGACTCACTTCCTCTTGGTGGTTATTAGCACTCAATAAAGAGGAGTGCTAATCGTTTCTGTAACTAAGATAGCACTCCCCTTCGTTTCTGTCAACACCTAATTTATGAAAATCTTATGAATTTCCTTTTGCATTGGCCTTTGCCTGGAACTTTTCGTTATTGATGATGAAGCGCTCATGGCGACCTTCTCCGATGAGTCCCTTTGCATCGTATGCCTTGACTTCAAAAACCAGGCGGCGGCCATCTACTTCCAAAAGCTTTGATTCGCAGCGGACCTCCATGCCTA
Organism: Moraxellaceae bacterium; assembly: GCA_963645455.1. Taxonomy (GTDB): domain Bacteria; phylum Bacillota; class Clostridia; order Lachnospirales; family Lachnospiraceae; genus W0P33-017. The sequence continues at coordinate 19,184 of CAVITM010000018.1, forward strand.
GGGGGGTCGGTGCGTTATGCTTGATCTCTAACAATGTGCCGACGGTGCCGCTGCCTTCCTCCAGCTGGGCTGCGACGCTCTCCCAGCAGGTTTTTTCCATGAGGGCGATCATGGCCGGGGTGGCGAATACGTCGAGAGTGCCGCTGCCCATGGTTTTCGCGGTGTTTGCTTCGTTTACGGTGACTGTGGATGTGCCTGTGATTCCTGCTTCCAGCATGGTTGTGTCTCCTTTTCTTATGCGTTTTCTGTTGTGTTTTCTTCTATATATAGTGAAATGTATATGGATGTGTACGCAGCTCCCGCACGGATACCTATTTTGCTTCCGTTGCGCACCAGGGCA
>CAVITM010000019.1:0-19420 GCA_963645455.1 Moraxellaceae bacterium
GTGCTGCGCCAGTCGCTGCAGCTGATCGCAAAGATGCCTCTTATGGCGGTATATTCCTATTATGCATATCGTCATTTTCGGTTGGAAAAGACCCTTTTGGTGCGTCCGCCCAAGAAAGACCTCTCCACGGCAGAGAATATTTTATATATGCTGCGCAAGGACGGCAATTATACCGATCTTGAGGCCAGGGTACTGGATGTGGCACTGGTGCTGCATGCAGAGCATGGCGGCGGAAACAACTCCACCTTTACGAACCATGTGGTGACAAGCTCCGGCACAGATACCTATTCTGCGGTGGCGGCTTCTATGTCCTCTCTGAAGGGACCCAGACACGGCGGTGCCAATTTGAAGGTCATGCAGATGTTTGAGGATTTGCGTGCCAACTGCAATATATCTGATGAGGATTCCCTGACGGAATATCTGACAGCAGTTCTGGATAAAAAAGCCTTTGACCATGCGGGACTGATCTATGGCGTCGGTCATGCGGTCTATACGGATTCCGATCCCCGTGAGGTCATGCTGAAAAAATATGCCAAGCTTTTATCCGAGGCAAAGGGGATGGAGCGGGAGTTTGAGCTGTATGATACGGTGGAGCGTATCGCGTCAAAGCTGATCACACAGCGCAGACATCTGTTCAAACCTATCTGTGCCAATGTGGATTTTTACAGCGGCTTTGTCTATACCATGCTTGGCATCCCGACGGAGCTGTTCACCCCCATCTTTGCGATTTCGCGTATTTCCGGCTGGAGTGCCCATCGTCTGGAGGAGCTGGTGAACAACGGCAAGATCATTCGTCCTGCTTACCGCTATGTGGGAGAGCATCGGGCCTATACGCCGGTGGAGGAACGCTAGTGAATGGAATATATGGGCTTTATGCCGATATCAGAGTGCTGGAGCAGGAGGAACTGTTCCGGCATTTTTTCTATCAGCTGTCACAGAAAAGACAGCAAAAAATAGACGCATTGCCTCTCGTACACGCAAAATGTCAGTCCCTGGGGGCTTGGACGCTGCTGGACCGGCTGCTTGCCGATCATATGGGGCTGCGGGAGCGTGAGCTTGAGATTGCCATCGGCGCACATCGAAAGCCCTATGTGGTGGGATGCAGGGATATATGGTTTAACCTGTCCCATTCCGGTGATTGTGTGCTGGCGGTGTTGGCCCCGGTGGAAGTGGGCTGCGATATCCAGCGTGAGGAGAAAACCGGCAGGGAAGAGAAGCTGGCGGCACGTTTTTTTTCGGAAGAGGAGCAGGAAGCTTTGGCGTCCGGAGAGAGCTTTTACCGGATCTGGGCCCGCAAGGAGAGCTGGATCAAATGTGACGGCAGCGGAATGACACAGGATCTGCGAAGCTTTTCGGTGACTGGGGATAGAGCGTGCGGTCGGCAGTTTGCCGGGCTTCGGCTGGACGGATATGAGCTGGCGGTTTGCTATGAGGGAACGCAGGAGTATTCGGTGCGATTGGAAGAGATTGATTTGCAAAAGCTTGGAGGTGACTGAAATGGGAAAGCAAAAGGAAGTAAAGACAAATGCCATGCGTATCTTAGAGCGGATGAAGATTCCTTTCACCCAGCTGACCTATGAATGCAAGGAATTTGAGGATGGGATTCAGATCGCAGATCTGCTGGGTCTGCCCCATGAGAAGGTATATAAGACTCTGGTCACGGTGGGTGCCAGCAAAAATTATTTTGTGTTTGTCATCCCCATCGAATCGGAACTGGATCTGAAGGCAGCCGCCCGTTCGGTAGGTGAGAAGTCGGTGGCTATGATTCATGTGAAGGAGATCAATCAGATCACCGGATATATCCGCGGCGGCTGTACGGCCATCGGCATGAAAAAGCAGTATGTCACACGGGTGGATGAGTCGGCTGCAGCGCTGGATACCATCATCGTTAGCGGCGGGCGCATCGGCTCCCAGATCGAGTTAAAGCCCTCTGATCTGCTGGCGGCAGCCGGGGCAGAATATGCGCCGATTACCATGTAACAAGTACGGTTGCGTAAAAAAAGCTCCCGATCTTGGATCAGAAGCTTCTTTGTTATAAGATCTACCAGGAAACGTCCTTGTATTTTTTCCGCAGGCGTCGCTCTTCCCTTGCGATACGGATCCGTGAGAAGATGTATTCCGGAAGTCTGCCATAGGCCAGGGGATAGAGCACCAGTGCCATAAACAGCGCCGTGATCACATCAAATACGGAATGCTGCTTGATAAATACTGTGGCCAGGATGATACTGCACATCAGTGTGAAAGATCCATATTTTACGAGTCGTTTGTCCCGGAGACCTTCACAGCGTGTCAGTGCGATATGAGCACCGATGGAATTGAATACGTGAATACTGGGAAACAGGTTCGTCGCCGTATCCGTCTGCCATAGCCATCGCACCAGATTGTCTAATATGCCATCTCCCAGCGTGACGCTGTAGCGCATATAATGTCCGTTGGGATAGACAGTGGAGATGATCAGAAAGATGGTCATTCCGGTAAACAGATAAATGCAGGCACGGATATATTCCTGTGTATCATGCAAAAACGTATAGAGGATCGCAAAGGCCATATAAGCGAACCACAGAAAATAAGGAATCGCGAATATAGACAAAAAGGGGATCTTATCGTCCAGCTCCATATGAATGACATGGAAATGACTGGTCACCGTATGTTCAAGATAAGCAAACCAGGGCAGATACATCAGCCAGTAGACCTGCAACAGCAGATAACGGTACTGATATGCCACTGCTTTGATACGCTTTTTTGTTGACTGTTTCATGGATTGACATCCTCCAAATACACGAATTGATTGAAAGCAAAATCATATTATCACAAGATTTTTTGCAAAACAAGAAATTGTTAAAAAAAATAATGCCGAAAAACAGCAGAAAACGTGCGTTTTCTCTGGGCAAAACAGCGAAAGGAAAGGAGAAGATTATGGCAAAACTAATCATCAACAACGAAAGTAAAAAAAGCACCATCGCACCGGAAATATACGGACATTTTTCCGAGCATCTGGGACGGTGCATCTACGAGGGTCTGTATGTGGGAGAGAATTCCGACATCCCCAATGTGAACGGTATGAGAACGGATGTGGTGGAAGCATTAAAGGAGATGAAAATCCCGGTGCTGCGCTGGCCGGGGGGATGCTTCGCAGACGAGTACCACTGGATGGACGGCATTGGCCCGAAGGCATCCAGAAAGAAAATGATCAATACCAATTGGGGCGGCGTGGTAGAGGACAATAGCTTCGGTACCCATGAGTACTTTGAATTGTGCCGGCAGTTAGGCTGCAAGACCTATGTCAACGGTAACCTGGGCAGCGGCACGGTCCGTGAGATGAGTGAGTGGATTGAGTACATGACCTTTAACGGCGTGTCACCCATGGCACAGCTTCGCGCAGAAAACGGACACGAGAAGCCCTGGAAGGTGGATTATTTCGGAATCGGCAACGAGAACTGGGGCGGCGGCGGCAATATGCGCCCCCAGTATTATGGGGATATCTATCGGAGATATCAGACTTTTGTGCGCAATTATGAAGGAAATGCACCGATTCAGAAGATCTGCTGCGGACCCAATGTGGATGATTATGAGTGGACAAAGGTTGTGCTGGAGACCTGCTTTGATCGCTGTGAGGAGCGCTTCCACGGAATGATGGACGGACTGTCCCTGCATTATTATACGCTTCCGGAGATGGAAGGCGACTGGGAGAAAAAAGGCAGCGCCACCGAATTTACAGAGGAGGTCTTCTATCAGACCCTAAAGCGCTGTCTCTATATGGATGAACTGATCAGTCGCCACAGCGCGATCATGGATGGGTTCGATCCGAAGAAGCAGATCGGTCTGATGGTGGATGAGTGGGGCGTCTGGACAGATGTAGAGCCCGGCACCAATCCGGGATTTTTATATCAGCAGAACACCATGCGGGATGCGCTGGTGGCAGGCATCACCCTGAATATCTTCAACAAGCATTCGGATCGTGTCAAGCTGGCATGTATCGCACAGCTGATCAACGTGCTGCAGTCCGTGATGCTGACAGAGGGCGAAAAAATGATCAAGACACCGACCTACCATGTCTTCCATATGTATCGCCATCATCAGGGGGCTGCACTGCTCTCCAGTGAGCTTCTGGATGCAGGTACGGTAGGCAGCGGCAAAAATGAGCTGCCCAAGGTATGTGAGTCTGTCTCTGTGGATGCAGACGGTGTGATCACTGTGACCCTCACCAACAATTCTCTGGAGGCATCGGAGAATGTGGCGCTGTGTCTGACGGCGGATGGAGCAGCCTATGAGGTAGCTGAGGCATCAGTTCTGAGTGGAGCGATGAATGCACACAATAGCTTCGAGGCACCGGAGGAGGTTACGGAGCAGACTTTTACGGGATACAAAAAGACAGCAGAGGGCATCCTCGTGACGCTGCCGGCCTGCAGCCTGGTCAGCCTTCGCCTGAAAAAATAAAAGCAGCTTCCGACGACGAGCTATTTGGTGCTGTTTTTGGCAAAAATGTTGCAGACTGCCTTGGAATGATTGCAATGCAAAAAATGAGTTATTATAATAAGTTTTAAGAAAGCGGCGGGAAAACGGGAGACGTTTTCACCGCTGCTTTTTGTAACATTTCATACGAAAGAGGGGGTTTTGGCATGCAGCAGAAACTGATAGACAAATTTATTGAATTATTCGGAGACGGCGGAGAGATCCGCACCTATTTTGCACCGGGACGTGTGAATCTCATCGGGGAGCATACGGATTATAACGGGGGACATGTATTTCCCTGTGCGCTGACGATCGGAACCTATGGCGTCGTTCGAAAAAGAGAGGATCGCCAGCTTCGCTTTTATTCCATGAACTTTGATCGAATCGGAATGATCACATCGAGTCTGGATGACTTAAAACCCGATCCGGCTGCAAAATGGACAAATTACCCCAAGGGTGTGCTGTGGGCATTTAAAGAGCGGGGAATGGAAATCACTCAGGGCATGGATCTGATGCTTTTCGGCAATATTCCCAATGGCTCAGGCCTTAGCTCTTCCGCATCGGTGGAGGTGCTCACCGGCTATATTTTAAAGGATCTGTATGGATTTGACGTGACCAATCAGGATCTTGCCCTGATCGGACAGTTTTCTGAGAATCATTTTAACGGTGTGAACTGCGGCATTATGGATCAGTTCGCCATCGCCATGGGCAAAAAGGATCATGCGATTTTCCTGGATACCGCCACACTGGACTATACTTATGCACCTGTCAAATTGCAGGATGAAAAGATCGTCATCGCCTGCTCTAACAAAAAGAGAGGCCTTGGGGATTCCAAATATAACGAGCGCCGGGCAGAATGTGAGAAAGCTCTGGAGGAGCTGCAGCAGTATGCCGGCATCAAAAGTCTTGGGGATCTGACTGAGGAAGAATTTGAAAAATTCCAGTTTGCCATCCAGGACGAGGATCGGAGAAAAAGAGCAAAGCATGCGGTCTATGAAAATCAGCGGACGATTCATGCGGTGGAAGCGCTACAGGCTGGTGACCTGGCAAAGTTTGGCCAGCTTATGAATGCGTCTCATGTTTCTTTACGTGATGATTATGAGGTGACCGGCCTGGAGCTGGATACGCTGGTGGAAGCAGCCTGGCAGGTGGATGGAGTGATCGGCTCCCGCATGACCGGTGCAGGCTTTGGCGGCTGTACTGTCTCTATCGTAAAAAATGGAGCCATCGATTCCTTTATTGAGCAGGTTGGAGCGGCATATCTGAAAAAAATCGGCTATTCGGCAGATTTTTATGTAGTAGAGATTGGTGACGGACCGGCGCGTCTTGTTTAGATCATATGAAGGGGGAAAATAATGATGGAACAACAGGAATATGATTTGCAGAAAAATATACTGAAGCTTACAGACTATGGGCTGGCGACCGGCTTGATTGATCCGTTAGATACTACCTATACCATCAACCGGCTGCTGGAGCTGTTTGAACTGGATGAGATGGACGAAGGGCTGTTAGAGGAGTTCAAGACCCGCAGGCCCATGACTCGCCCTCAGGCAGAAGAGTCACTGGAGCAGCTGCTGGGTGAATTATGTGATTATGCATATGCAAAATCCATCATGACGGAAAACAGCGTCGTTTACAGGGATTTATTTGATACGAAGATCATGAGTGTGCTTATGCCACGTCCCAGCGAGGTGATCGGGAAGTTTCGGAAGCTGTATGAGCAGTCTCCCCAGGAAGCGACAGATTATTTTTACAGACTCAGCTGTGACAGCAACTACATCCGCCGCTATCGGATCAAGCGGGATCTGAAGTGGACGACGGATACGGACTACGGTACCCTGGATCTCACCATCAATCTCTCCAAGCCGGAAAAAGATCCCAAGGCCATCGCAGCCGCCAAGCTGGCAAAGCAGGTGGGCTATCCGAAATGCCTGCTCTGTGCGGAGAATGAGGGCTATGCCGGCCGGGTCAATCATCCGGCGAGACAGAATCACCGGGTGATTCCTCTTCGAATCAATGAGAGCGACTGGTGCATGCAATATTCGCCTTATGTCTATACAACGAGCACTGCATCGTATTCAACCGCCGGCATGTTCCTATGAAGATCGAACGGGCGACCTTTGGAAAGCTTTTGGATTTTGTGGAGCAGTTCCCTCATTATTTTGTGGGCAGCAACGCAGACCTGCCCATCGTGGGGGGATCGATTCTGAGCCACGATCATTTTCAGGGCGGACATTATGAATTTGCCATGGCCAGAGCTCCCATCGAGCGGGAGGTTTCTTTCCCTGGATTTTCGGATATTCGTGCCGGTATCGTCAAGTGGCCCATGTCTGTGATCCGTCTGGACGGCAATGATAAGGAGCGGCTGATTGAGCTGGCAGACCGGATTCTTATGACCTGGAGAGGTTATAGTGACGAGGCAGCCTTTATTTTTGCAGAGACAGAGGGCGAGCCCCACAATACCATCACGCCCATCGCACGGATGCGTGATGGACAGTTCGAGCTGGATCTGGTGCTGCGGAACAATATCACCACAGAGGAGCATCCCCTTGGGGTCTACCATCCCCATGCAAAGCTCCATCATATCAAAAAAGAGAACATCGGTCTCATCGAGGTCATGGGTCTGGCAGTGCTTCCGGCGCGTTTAAAGGAAGAGATGGCATCACTGGCGGAAGCCATCATTACCGGCCGGGACATTCGGGCTGATGAGCAGATTGAGAAGCACGCGGACTGGGTAGATGAATTTTTGCCGAAATATCATGCGATCACAGAGGAAAATGTGATGGAGATTTTGCATACCGAGATTGGCCATGTATTCACACAGGTGCTGGAGGATGCCGGTGTTTATAAATGTACACCTGAGGGACGGGCAGCCTTTGAGCGGTTTATAAATGCGGTTTAGAAGCATTTGTGTTGGGGGACTTTGATTGCATTCGCAGATTTTCTGTGTTACAATATAGCCCATATGAGCAAAAACAAAGAAAAAACAAAAAAATCAAAAAAAAGAAATCATAATATTCCCCGCTGGGACAAGCTGGACAACACGGCGCATCTCTTTCCGGTGATTGCCGGAGAGAGCATGACAAATACGTACCGCATTGCGGCAGAACTGACGGAGGAAGTAGACGGAGCATTGCTGCAGCAGGCACTGGATCTGGTACTTCCGAAGTTTGATCTGTTTAACGTACGCCTGCGTACCGGCTTTTTCTGGTATTATTTTGAGGAAAACGGGAAAAAAGCACCCACGGTGCGAGAGGAGTCTACCTATCCCTGCCGCTACATTCAACCCAACAGAAACAGAGGATATCTGTTCCGGGTGACCTATTACAAAAAGCGGATTAATCTGGAAGTTTTTCATGTGCTGACCGATGGTATGGGTGGGATCAACTTTTTAAAGGAGCTGACCTATCAGTACCTGCGGCTGGCACATCCCAAGCTTTGCGAGACGGTGGGAGATACCCTCAGTACCAACACTTCCCTGAACCGGGAGGACAGCTTCCTGCGCAACTACCGAAAGAGCGCCAAGAGAGGCTATCAGTCAAAGAAAGCCTATCTGATCAAGGGAGAGCGTCTGGACCGGGAAGAGTTTGGTGTGATTCACGGTTATGTGAAGATTCCCGCACTGAAGGAGGTCTGTCACCGCTACGATATGAGTATCAATGAATATCTGGTGGCGACCTATGTATGGAGTATCTACAAGGAATGCCTGCATGGAATGACCGGCAAGCGCGCGATTCGCGCGGCGGTTCCGGTCAATCTGCGGCCTTTTTTTGATTCTGTGACGACAAAGAATTTTTTTGCCATGGTATCTGCGGAGCTTATGCCGGATCAGGAAAATCTATCCATGGAGGAAGTATTTGCCCGGGTGAAGGCGAGCCTTCGCGCCCAGATCAACAAGGAGCATTTGGAGGAGCTTTTTTCTTATAATGTCTCCAATCAGCAGAGCCTGTTTGCCAGTGCTGTGCCGCTGTTTTTGAAAAATCTGGCGATCCGGTTCGTTTACACACAGTCGGCGCTGGCCAATACCACCACCATGACAAATATCGGCAATATCAAACTGGAGCCGGCTTATGAGCCCTATGTCCAGATGTTTCATGCCTTCCTGGCCATGAGCAAGGGGCAGCTGTTAAAGGCTACGGTCTGCTCTTATGGTGACACGCTGGCAGTGACTTTTAGCTCGGTGCTGGCCCAGACCCATATCCAGCGAACCTTTTTCAGACAGCTGGCGGCAGACGGGCTGGAGGTTGTGATAGAAAGTAATGGGGTATACGAATGAGTAGATGCAGACAATGCCAGATCATCGTGCGGGATGACACCCAGATATGCCCGCTGTGCAGCTGCGTGCTGGATGCGGATGATAGGGCAGAAAATAAATATCCGGATGTATGGGCCAAAAATCATATATTGAAGCTGTTGATCCGCATCTATCTCTTTGTGGCCATTGTGGTAGAGGGACTTTTGATTGCATGCAATTATATCTATTTTAACGGGATATACTGGAGCGCCATCGTGGGAGTGATCCTGGCCTATATTTATCTGACGCTGGCCTATACGGTGGAATCCAGCAGCGCAGGATACCGCATGAAGATCATCGTGGGTGTGGCAGGGGCGATTTTGCTGCTGTTTGTCATCGACCATGTGTTGGGCAACAACGGCTGGTCCCTCAATTATGTTTTTCCTATCGCCCTGATGGCGGTGGATCTGACGGTGCTGTTTTTGATTATTTTTAATAGAAGAAACTGGCAGAGCTATATCAGCTTTGAGATTGCCATGATTGCCTTTAGCCTGATTCCGGTGATTCTCGGAAGAAAGGGCGTGATTCATGTACTGGTGCTGAGCTATATCGCCCTGGCCGTGGCCATATGTTTATTTTTAGGAACGGTGATCATCGGAGGCAGACGATCCACCACAGAATTAAAACGGAGATTTCATATTAAATAATGACAGAAAATAAAGTAAGCCGACAGGGAGAGATGATGCGCCGCGCCATCGCCATGCTGACCAAGGAAAACCTGATCGGACAAAAATTTAAAAACGGAGAGATTCGCAAAAAAATCGTAGAGCCGGCCAGCCACTGGAAATGTCCGGAATGCTTTACCAATACCATCATCGAGCTGCCTAACTGTCAGGCGGAGCTGCTGGAATTCACCCAGCCCAATAAGGATCTGGTGATTTTGCAGCTGCATGGCGGCGGCTACATCGGCGGCATGCGCCATGCCTACCGTTCCTTTGCGGGACTGTATAATGAGGTGAGCGGACGGGCCAGTGTTCTGTCGGTGGATTATCGCATCGCACCGGAGCATGTATTTCCCGCAGCCTTGGAGGATGCACTGGACGGTTATGAGTGGCTGCTGCAGGAGGGTTACCGTCCGGATCAGATCATTGTGGCCGGTGATTCAGCCGGCGGCGGACTGGCGCTGGCGCTGTGCCTGTTATTAAAGCAGCAGGGCAAGCCACTTCCACGGGCGGTGATCGCCATGTCCCCCTGGACCGATATGACGGCCAGCGGGCCTTCTTATCAGGAAAATTATGACAAGGACCCTCTCTTTGGCGGCACGGAGGATTCCATGATCAACAATCGGGAATACGCAGCCGGAGAGGATTTGACTAATCCGCTGCTTTCCCCGCTGTTCGGAGATTATGAGGATTTCCCGCCCATGCTGATTCAGGTGGGCTCCTATGAGATGCTGCTGTCGGATTCCGTCCTTCTGGCAGAAAAAGCAAAAAAAGCCGGTGTTCGTGTGCATCTGAGTATTTTCGATGGCATGTTTCATGTCTTTCAGATGGCACCGCTGACGCTGCCGGAGTCCAAGCGGGCATGGATGGAGATCGGTCATTTTATTACGGAGATCTTCGGTGAAGCGGCTGATCACGAGACGAAAGCAGGAGCACATGACTAGCTGCAGTCTGTGCCCGAGAGGCTGCAAGGCGGATCGAAGTGCCGGAGTTCAGGGCTTTTGCGGAGAGACAGATCAGGTTCGGCTGGCCCGGGCAGCGCTTCATTTTTGGGAGGAACCCTGCATCAGCGGGACAAAGGGAAGCGGGACGGTATTTTTCAGCGGCTGTACCCTTCGCTGTATTTACTGTCAGAACCGGCCGATTGCCCGTGGAATCATAGGAAAAGAGATTTCAGGGAAGCGTCTCGTAGATATTTTTTTCGAGCTGCAGGATAAGGGTGCCAACAATATCAATCTGGTGACACCGGATCATTTTATCCCCCAGATTGCGGCAGCCATTCAGGAAGCGAGAGAGCAGGGACTGACCCTTCCCTTTGTATACAATACCAGCAGCTACGTGACAGTGGAGGCACTTCGTCTGCTGGATGGTTTGATCGATGTTTATCTGCCGGATTTTAAATATCTGGATGAGACCCGGGCAAAGGAATATTCGGGCGCACCGGATTATCCCACTGTGGCCCAGGCAGCGCTGGGCGAGATGTACAGGCAGGTAGGCTCACCGGTTTTTTCCCGTGTGAAGGGAGAAGAGGAGCCGATGCTCACCCGTGGGATGATTGTGCGGCATCTACTGCTGCCGGGAGCACTGACAGATGCAAAACGAATCGTAGCCTATCTCCATGAGACCTACGGGGATAGGATCTATTTAAGCCTTATGAGCCAGTATACGCCGCCGGAGGAGCTTTCCGGTCATCCTTTTCTTGGGAAAAAGGTGCGAAAAAAGGATTATGACGCATTAGTGGATGAAGCGATCCGCCTCGGCGTGGAATGTGCCTATATTCAGGAGGGCGAAGCGGCAGACGAGAGCTTTATTCCGGCCTTTGATTACGAGGGCGTGTGAGGATGCGCCTATACAGTTATGAGGAAGTGTGACATTTAGGGAAAAAGACAGGGAGGAAACCGTGATGTCAACCTATAAGGAAAATGAATTTAAAGAAGTTGAGGATGAACGCTGTTGTACCATCTGCGGCAGACCCGAATCTGTGGCAGGCCCGCTCATTCGTGTTCCGGGAGATTTTTGCATTTGCAGCGACTGCATGCAGAAAACCTTTGATACGATGAACCAGGCAGGCTTCCCCATGGGGGATTTTGGAATCGTACAGCCTGTTGCATCTTCAGACGAGGAAAAAAAATCAGATGAAAATCAGCCAAAGCAGAATGTGTCCGGCATCAATATGATCAATCTGTCGGATCTGGCAGGCATGATGCCCGGCATGCGTCGACCGAAAAAGAAAAAACCTAAAAAGGAATCGCGGGTAGAGCCGGTGCTGGACATTCATTCCATTCCTGCGCCTCACAAGATCAAGGAGCAGCTGGATGCTTATGTGGTGGGACAGGAGCATGCCAAAAAGGTCATGTCCGTGGCAGTATACAACCATTACAAGCGTATTTTTTCCGATGATGAGACGACAAATACAGATGGAATCGAGATTGAGAAGTCCAATATGCTCATGGTAGGACCTACCGGCTGCGGCAAGACCTATCTGGTCAAGACATTGGCCAAGCTTTTGGATGTGCCTCTGGCCATCACCGATGCCACGTCACTGACGGAGGCCGGCTATATCGGCGATGATATCGAGAGCGTTGTGAGCAAGCTGCTGGCTGCGGCAGATGACGATGTAGAGCGGGCGGAGCACGGCATCATTTTTATCGATGAGATCGATAAGATCGCGAAAAAGAAAAATGCCCATCAGCGGGATGTGAGTGGCGAGAGTGTTCAGCAGGGAATGCTGAAGCTGCTGGAGGGCGCAGAGGTGGAGGTGCCCGTAGGAGCCTCCAGCAAAAATGCCATGGTTCCCATGGAGCTGGTCAACACGAAAAATATTCTGTTTATCTGCGGAGGAGCTTTCCCGGATCTGACAGATATTATTAAGGAGCGGCTGAATAAAAATTCTTCCATCGGTTTTCAGGCGGATCTCAAGGATAAATATGACAACGACGAGAATCTGCTGCGCCAGGTTACGGTGGAGGATATCCGTAAATTTGGCATGATTCCGGAGTTTATCGGACGTCTGCCCATCCTCTTTTCACTGGATGCGCTGAATGAGGATATGCTGGTGGAGATTCTGACCAAGCCCCGCAACGCTATCATCAAGCAGTACCAGAAGCTGCTCGCCTATGATGAGGTGGATCTGGAGTTTGAGCCGGAAGCACTTTATGCAATTGCAAAACGGGCAAAGGAAAAGGAAGTGGGCGCCCGGGCATTGCGTGCCATCATCGAGGAATTTATGCTGGATATTATGTATGAGATCCCCAAGGATGACAATATCGGACGGGTCATCATCACAAAGGATTATATCGAAAACAACGGAGCGCCGCGGATTATTATGCGGGGCGTGCCCCAGATTGGTGAGGTGAATGGCTAGCATATGAAACATGGACATGTACTGGGAGCCATCGCGGCCATTGTCGGGACAGACGGGATTCTAAAAAAAATCGCAGAGAAAAAGCTGGCGGGGAAGGTACAAAAGCGCATCCTCGGCGGCAGGATCCTGCTTCGTTTGCTCCACAATGACGGTGCGGCTCTTGGCTTGCTGAAAAAAGAAAAAAAGCTTCTGCTGGCATTTCAAAGCGCAGCCCTTGGCGCGGCGGTGGGACGCTTGTTTGATGCCCCGAAGGAGAGACATGCAGAGCGGCTGGGACTGATCCTGGCCATCGGAGGCGGATGCTCCAATCTCATTGACCGCATCAGGAGGGGCTATGTGACGGATTATTTTTCCATTGATCTGGGAGAACGCTTCCACAGACTGAAGCGAATCGTCTTTAATCTGTCGGATCTGTGTATTTTTTCCGGCGGCATTCTCTGGTGCATTCAGCGAATGTCAAAGTCTAAGTCGTGAAGATCCAGAAAACGGGCGGCCAGATGATCCCAGGCTGCGTCAAAGGAATGATCGGGTGTAAAGCTTTTATAGGATACACCGGAGGTGAGCAGCAGCTGTCCCTCACGGAAGGTGAGATTCAGGTAGATGCCGTTTATGTCTTCCGGTGAGAGGGATGTGTTTGCGTGTCGGATCGTGGCTGCGGCATTCGATGGAGAGAGCAGCAGCACCAGCTTGACATACAGGGGTGTATGAGTGCCCCGGATCATGGAAAACAGCATGGGCCGCAGATAGGAAAAGGGCAGATATTCGCTGTCTGGCTCCACGAGGGAGGGCAGCTCGTCCTCATCAAAAAATGCTCGGTTGATCCTGCCGTCGATCCGGTAGGAGGCGGCGCCGCGGATGATCGCCTCGGACAGCAGAAAATGATCGAACAGGTCGCTTTTTAGCAGCTGATTCATGAACTGCTTTTGGTTTTTTATAGAAAATGCTTTCATTTTTGTGCCCCTCAATTCGTATTTATACGTATTGTAGCATACAACAACGGGTTTTTAATGAAAATTTTATAAAAAGCCCCTTTTCAAATGACAGCATTTGTGTTACTGTGATGTAGTAATAAAAACTACATCACATAATTTTGAAAAACACATTACTGTCCAAGCTTGCTGCGAAGCAATTCGTGGGCATTAGTTTTGAGAATGAATATAGGAGGCTGCATATGCGCTACAAGATTGTGATCGACAGCTGCGGGGAGCTGACGGATCAGCTAAAGGAGGATGGCCATTTCGAGAATGTGCCCTTGGCACTGGATGTGGACGATTATCATATTTTGGATGATGAGACCTTCGACCAGAAGGAATTTTTAGAGAAGGTGCGGGAGAGCCCTAACTGTCCCAAGTCTTCCTGCCCCACACCGGCCCGGTTCATGGATGCCTTCGGGACGGATACGGAGCATCTGTATATGGTCACCTTGTCGGCACAGCTTTCCGGCTCTTATAACAGCGCGATGGTAGCCAAGGGTCTTTATGAGGAAAAGATGGCAGAGGGGGAGGCTCCTGCCGGCACCAAAATCCATGTTTTCGATTCCCGCTCGGCCTCTATCGGAGAGACGTTGATCGGCATGAAGATTCAGGAGTATGAGGAGGCCGGCTGTTCCTTTGAGCAGGTGGTGGCAAAGGTAGAGAGCTACATCGAAGGGATGAATACATTTTTCGTGCTGGAGACATTAGAGACGCTGCGCAAAAACGGCAGGCTGAGCAACCTCAAGGCCATGCTTGCCACAGCCCTTAACATCAAGCCTGTCATGGGCTCCACGGAGATCGGTTCGATCCAGCAGCTGGGACAGGCCAGAGGTATGAACAAGGCCTTAGAGACTATGGTGACAAAGATGCTGAGTGTCACGAAAAACTGTGAGGAAAAGGTGCTGGCCATCTCTCACTGCAATTGCCCGGAGCGGGCCAAGCGGGTGAAGGCCCGGATTGAGCAGCTGGCACATTTTAAAAAGATTATCGTTGTAGATACGGCCGGTGTCAGCTCTATGTATGCCAACGACGGCGGCGTGATTTTAGCGGTATAAATGATAGAGAAAGCAAGGTTTGTTGCCTTGCTTTTTTTGTATATAGAATTTATAATGGAATGAATTGGCGACAGGTTTTTTAGGAGAAAAGAAATGCAGGTAGAACGCTTTGAGGCCGCCCCTGCGGCGGGATTAAATAAGGAACAGGTGGCACTTCGTCAGACCCAGGCACTGACCAATAAAAGTGTGGAGTCTGCCACAAAGACGACGAAGGATATTGTAAAGGAAAATGTATTTACCTATTTTAATGCGATTTTTATTGTACTGGCGATTCTGCTTATGATCGTCGGGTCCTTTCGTGATCTGACTTTTTTGATCGTGATCACGGCCAATGCAGTCATCGGTATCGTACAGGAGCTTCGGGCAAAAAAGGTACTGGATGAGCTCTCTCTTATGGGACGGGCAAAGGTGACTGCCATCCGGGACGGTGCCCATGTGGAGCTTGACAGCGAGGAGCTGGTGCTGGATGATCTGGTGATTTTGTCTGCCGGCTGTCAGATTCCGGCGGATGCCAGTGTGGTGCGGGGTAGTGTATCTGTCAATGAATCGCTGCTGACCGGCGAGGCGGATGAGATCGTCAAGCAGATTGGCCATGAGCTGCTCTCCGGCAGCTTTGTGGTATCCGGCAGCTGTATTGCCCGGTTAGAGCATGTAGGGGCGGATTCTTATATTTCCAAGCTGACCCTTCAGGCCACCAAGAGCAAGGAGGGCGAGCAGTCCGAGATGATCCGTGCACTGGATCGACTGGTAAAGGTCGTAGGCGTGCTGATCATTCCTATCGGTCTGACCCTTTTTATCCAGCAGTATATGATCAGCGGCAATACATTAAAGGACAGTGTGACCAGTATGGTGGCCTCTGTGATCGGCATGATTCCCGAGGGCCTGTATCTGATGGCCACAGTGGCTATGGCTGTCAGTGCGGCCCGGCTCGCCAGCAGGCAGGTCCTGATTCATAATATGAAATGCATCGAAACACTGGCTCGTGTGGATGTGCTGTGCGTGGACAAGACCGGAACCATTACGGAGCCCCGCATGTGCGTCCAGGAGATCAAGCCGCTGCTGGATTCCTACGAGGGACATACGGCCGGCCAGTGGCTGGCGGCCTTTGTGCATGCCCAGGCACCGGACAATATTACCATGGAGGCACTGCAGGAATATTATAAAAAAGAGACGGTCATTTTGCGACCTCAGGCAGTGCAGGGCTTTTCCTCCAAGACCAAATATTCCGGCGTACAGATGGAGGGACACAGCTTTGTGCTGGGGGCACCGGAATTTGTGCTGCGGGATGATTATGCTGCCCAGGAGGCGGCCATCTGTGAATATGCATCCACCGGCAGCCGTGTACTGGTATTTGCAGCCTATGACGGAGTACTTGACGGCGGAGCGCTCACCGGAAAAGCAATTTCTCTGGCCTATGTGATGCTGGCCAATCCCATTCGTTCCGGCGCCAAGGAGACATTTTCCTACTTCGCCAGACAGGGCGTGCAGGTGCGGGTCATTTCCGGAGACAATCCTGTGACGGTATCCCAGGTAGCAGCAGCCGCAGGCATCGCCAATGCAGGCCGCTACATTGATGCTTCTACCTTGACGACGCCGGCAGAGCTGGCAAACGCAGCTACAAAATATGTGGTATTCGGCCGGGTAACGCCGGATCAGAAGCGCGCTCTGGTGCGTGCCATGAAGGCCAAGGGTGAGACTGTGGCCATGACCGGAGACGGTGTCAATGATGTGCTGGCGCTGAAGGACGCGGACTGCAGCATCGCCATGGCATCCGGCAGCGAGGCAGCCTCCCAGGTGGCACAGCTGGTGCTGATGGATTCCGATTTTTCAAAAATGCCGGCAGTAGTGGCAGAAGGCCGGAGAGTAGTCAACAACATCGAGCGGGCAGCATCTCTATTTTTAGTGAAAAATATCTTTTCCATGCTGCTTTCCCTGTTTTCAGTCTGCATGGTGTTGGAATATCCCCTGGAGCCGGCCCAGATCTCCCTGATCAGTATGTTTACCATCGGCATTCCGGGCTTTATCATGTCTTTGGAGCCCAACAAGGAACGCATCCGGGGACACTTTTTATCAAAAGTGATCCGCAAGGCATTGCCTGCCGGACTGACAGATTTCCTTGTGGTCAGTGCCATGGTTATTTTCTGCCGGGAGTTCTCGGTTAATGCAGAGGACGTTTCCACGGCTTGTACCATTATCGTTGCCATCGTCGGTTTTATGATTTTATACCGGATCGCATCTCCTATGAACCGCATGCACTGGATCATGCTTATTGGTGTGATCATTGGCTGGCTGTTCTGCGTGATCGAGATCAGTCATCTGTTTGCAATCAGCAGTATTTCCAAGCAGTGTGCCATGCTTCTGGTGGTATTTGCCATGCTGACGGAGCCGCTGCTTCGCTACTTAAGTCTCCTGCTGGAGAAGCTGACGGAGTTTTTTGTGAAAATGAAGAAGCGCCGTATGATGAAGGAGGCCCATGAATGAGCAGCGGATCGGATAAAAGGATCCTTCGGGAAAAAATGAAAAAAATACGTGCCCAGATCACACCGGATGCCTACGGAGCCCGCTCCCATATGATCTGCGAGCTGCTTTCCCGTTCGCCGCTCCTTCGGGAGGCAAAGCGGATCTGCTGTTATGCGCCCCTGCCCCGGGAGGTGGATCTGTGGGAGCTGATTGACCGGCTGCTTTTGACGGGGGATAAACAGATTGCTTTTCCCCGGGTGGATTCGGCTGCAGATGACTGCCGGATGGATTTTTATGAAGTAAGAGAGAGGGGACAGCTGTCAGCAGGCGCCTTTGGTGTATTGGAACCACTGGATGACGGCAGTGCTCCTGTTGACTGGCCGGATGCCCTGGTGCTTGTTCCGGGGGTCGCCTTTTCAAAGGAGGGAGCCCGTCTGGGCTATGGCAAGGGCTATTATGACCGGTATTTTGCCAGATATCCCCACGCCGTGCGGATGGGAGTGGCCTTTGACGCACAACTGACGGGAGAATTAAACGAGCTTTCGGAGCCAACAGATATCTCCATGGACTACGTGCAGACAGAATATACCTGCTACGCAGCCTGTGACGCCTTTGATTATGAGCGGCTGGTGTCGGATATCTGCGGCACAAGACGTTTTGGAAAAGCCCCGGGAATTGAATGTGTGAAGCCCCTTCTGCGGCTCCTGGGCAATCCTCAGGAGGAGCTAGCCTTTGTGCATATTGCAGGCACCAATGGCAAAGGCTCGGTGGCGGCTTTTTTGACAGAGATCTGTGCCCAGGCTCATTTAAAGGTGGGCTGTTTTACCTCCCCCCATTTGCAGCGTTTTACCGAGCGTATCCGGATGGGGCATGAGGAGATCCCACCGGAGGACGTCCTGACGTTAGGACGGATCATCTGGAAAACAAACCACAGACTGATTGTGGGAGAGGGACTTTGCCTGTCTATGTTTGATTACTGCTTTGCCATGGCCATGCTTTATTTTAAAAGGCAGGAGGCGGATCTGGTTGTGCTGGAGACCGGCCTGGGCGGCAGACTGGATGCCACCAACAGTATCCAGGTTCCACTGGTGAGCATTATCACGGGGATCGGGCTGGAGCATACCGCCTGGCTGGGAGATACGGTTCAGCAAATTGCAGCAGAAAAAGCCGGTATTTTAAAGCCCGGTACCAAGGCGGTTCTGATGGATCAGCCGCCGGAGGCGCTGGACGTGCTGCGGGGCCGATGTGAAGAGCTGCATATTCCGGTATGTGTCAGCGGAATGCTGGATTCGGAAGGCTCTTATCAGGGAGAGCATTATGAGCTGGGGATGCCTGGCCTCTATCAGCATAAAAATGCTGCGGCAGCCATCGAGGCAGCAAAGCTTCTGGCACAGGAATTTCCACAGATCACACCGGAAGCGATCCATGAAGGCATCAGACATGCGACATGGCCGGGTCGGATGGAGATCGTGGGACAGCGGCCTACGGTGCTGTTGGATGGCGCCCACAATGTGCATGGCGTGCAGGCACTGACCGAGAGCCTGCGGGCATGGAAGCCAGAGAACAAATTCATCTTTTTTATGGGCGTTATGGCAGAAAAGGATTATGAGTCAATGATTGATCTGGTGCTGCCGCTGGCTGTCCATATCTATACATTGACACCGGATAGTGACCGCTCCCTGTCTGCAGAAAAGCTTTGTGAGATCATCCGGGACAAGGGCGGCAAGGCGTCTGTATGTGAGGATGAACAGCATCTGATCCGGCTGATCCGCAGTCAGGATGCAGAAGATGTGTGTGTGGTGTTCGGATCCCTGTATCTGATCGGAACAGTGCGGGAAAGATTGATGAAAGAACGTGTGGAGGAAATAAAATCATGAGAATTACAGTAAAGGTAGGTACTTCAACCCTGGCCTATCCCACCGGGCGGCTCAATATCCGTCGTGTGGAGAAGCTGGTGAAGGTGCTCAGCGACCTGAAGAATGCAGGACATGAGATCGTATTTGTATCGTCCGGAGCCATCGCCATGGGCGTTGGAAAAATGCAGCTGCGGGAGCGCCCCAGCGATACGGCCACCAAGCAGGCTGCTGCTGCGGTAGGTCAGTGCGAGTTGATGTATACCTATGACCGGATGTTTGCGGAGTACAACCATGTGGCAGCAC
>CAVITM010000020.1:0-19254 GCA_963645455.1 Moraxellaceae bacterium
GGGCATCTGAATATCCATAAATATCATATCATAGGTATCTTCATCTGCCTTGTACATGATATCCACGGCTTCCGTTCCGTCTGATGCACAGTCAACCTGGATGCCGGCTTCCTCTAAGATAGCTGTCGCGATCTCACGGTTCAGCTCATTATCCTCCACCAGAAGCACGCGCTTTCCGCTGTAATCGTATACCGCTTTTTCCAGCTGTACACCGGTATCCACCTCTTTTGTCTGGGTTAATGCGCTCCGAAGCTCTGACATGAATAGCGGCTTTGATACAAATGCCGTCACGCCGGCTTCTCTTGCCTCATATTCGATATCTGACCAGTCATAGGCGGTAAGCACGATGATGGCTGCCTCTTCACTGATCACACGGCGGATCCTGCGGATCGTCTCGATTCCGTTCATATCCGGCATGAGATAATCGATGATATAAACCTTATACTCGTCTTTCATCTCAGCTGCATCCTGGGCACGGACAACTGCTTCCTTGCCGGAGGCCGTCCAATCCGGACGCATCTTAATAGTGCGAAGCATTTTGCTGACACTTCTGCAGGTGTCAAGGTCATCATCTACCACCAGGGCTCTTGCGCCTAAAAGCTCCGGGATCGGTTCGTTTTTCACCACCACATTTGTCAGGCGCAGGTTCAGGGTAACGGTAAACAGGGAACCTTTTCCCTCTACGCTGTCGGCGGTGATGGTGCCGCCCATCATATCAACGATATTTTTTGTGATGGCCATACCCAGACCCGTTCCCTGAATGCCACTGACCGTTGTGCTGTATTCTCTTGAAAATGATTCAAAAATATGCTCAAGGAAATTTTTCGACATACCGATTCCGTTATCCTTTACGGTAAATACGTATGTCGCATAATTTTTCAGTTTGCAGGGCTTCTCCAACAGCCGGATGATAATATCTCCCCCCGGCGGTGTAAACTTAATGGCATTTCCAACGATATTGATAAGCACCTGATTCAGCCGGAGCTTGTCGGTGACAACATCCTCATGCATGACATCCTGGGTGTCAATATAGAGGTTGAGATTCTTGGAATTTACAAGGCTCTGTATCATTGTCCGCAGATCATGCAGAACATCCGGAATATGCACCGGTTTTTCCTCAAGCTTTACCGTACCGCTCTCAATGCGGCTCATATCCAGAATATCATTGATCAGGCTAAGCAGATGGGTGCTGGAGGTACTGATCTTAGCCAGATAATCCTGCACCTGTTCCTGATCGTCGATATGCGTCTGTGCAAGTGCCGTAAACCCTATGATGGCATTCATGGGCGTACGGATGTCGTGGGACATACTGTTAAGGAATGTGGACTTTGCCTTGCTGGCCTGCTGCGCTGCTGCCAAAGCATTGGACAGCTGATTTTGCTGCTCCAGCTCCTGCAGCTTCTCGTCTGTGTAGTCTCTGGCAACGTAGAGGACTTCCCTGACATTTCCAGCCTCGTCTTTCTTCTTTGTAATAAAACGTGCCTGAAACCATCTTCCCTCGGGATTGCGGTATTCCGTCGAAACTGTATTGACCTTTTCCAGACGGGCTGCCAAGGTATCAAGATCCAGAAACTTCCGCATCTGATCTCTCATCTCCGGTGCCATGAAGGCCGTGACGATCGCTTCCTTTACTTCATCAAAATTTCCACTAACATGGGCAATATCATTCATCAGAGAAACGCTGTTCAGCACCTCGTAATGGTGTGTATCGATCTCGGCTTCGAAAATCGTGGAATAGATGGTTGAAAGGGACGAGATGACTTCTGAGCGCTCCCTTGCCTCGCGGTTCCGTGCTTCCTCTAATTCTCTTTCCTTTCGTTCCTGATCTACGTGCTGTTTAACGACATCGTCCACATTGCGGAAACCTGCAACAACCGAATCCATGTTTCCAATCTTATAATATGCATAGCTGTAATGATGCACCACGCCATCCACTACGACGCGAAAGCTTCCGTTCAATTCATCATGATCTTTGAAATGTTCCCGCAGATGCTCCAGCGAGATCATGTTGGCCTGCTGTTCCCTGTCATCCGGATGTATACGGTTTGCTATATATGCCATACATAGGTCGTTATATAAAAATTTTTGAACGCCTTTTTCATCTATACCCTCGTCGATATAGCCCTTCATCTTAAGCACCCGGGATTCGCCGGTAGCGAGATCGATCCAGAACACATTCTTAAAATCATGGGAAAGTGCATCGATGATGGCCTGGTTTTTCTCTTCATCCACCTTTGCCACCGCAAAGATCACATGCTTCAAGGGTGCATTTACATCATCTCCCTCTCTGAAAAAGTGGAGCTCGCAAAGCTCAGAGGCATAAGATAAAAACTCTATGGAGATATGATTTTTTCCGGCCATACGCTCCTGAAGCGTACTTCTTTTTACAAAATCAAGAGCCTCATCACGGCTCCATTCCGAAGAAACACCGCGGATGATCCGATCGGCATTCGCATCATAATCATCTGAATCCGGGATGGTCAGGTACTGGATGGTGGGGGTAGTTTTGATGCCGGTATAGGTATTATTCTGAACATCCACCCGGTGCATGGAAAAGAAAATGCTGGAAATCGCACTGTAAGCGCTGCGAAGACCTTCAATCCGCTTTTCCTGTCCGATATTGACCACGGCATCCACATTCCGAAAGCCCACCACAAGCGAAAGCTCGTCTTCGGGCTTTGACATGCGGATATAGCATGCCCCGTAGTGGTGGATCTCACCATTGTCCATAATGCGGTAGTTGTATTCGAGGCGGTCCCGTCCGTCAGAAAACACCTTTAACAGAGATTCTGTCGAAAGTACCTCCAGGAAATAGTCTCTGTCTTCTTCGTACACACGATCCTCGGCATAGGTACGCAGGAGTTTTGAATACTGAAATCCCTGGGGAACATCGTTGATCCCCCGCGTTACGTATCCCGTAAGCTTTATGATATCGGCACTATCCTCTTTTGGACGTGCTACAAATACATTTAGATAATCTGCGGTCAATGCTGCCAGCATTTCAGTATAGTCTATCATAGTCTTATCTCCTGCAAAATTTTTTCGAGGTCAAATCTGTTTTTCTAAATATTTCAGCTCAATCTCCGGATTTCCCTGCTCATCAATGGTCAGAATGCCGTAGCTGGGCTCGTAGCCCATCTGCCTGGGGCGGGAAATACTGCCCGGATTGGCGATGAGTACGCCGCCGCAGACTTTTTGAAAAGGACGGTGGGTGTGGCCAAACAGCACCACCTGACAGCCGCATGCCCTGGCACGATCCAGCAGAACCTCCATGCCGGTGGAAACATAATATTCATGTCCATGGGTCATAAAAATCGACACGCCGCCGATCTTTAGGATCCGCTCACTGGGAAGCATGCTGGACCAGTCGCAGTTGCCGGCTACCGCAACCAGGGGAACCCCTACGATCTCCTCGATCCGGGAATCCCATCCTTCTGTATCTCCCATATGAAGCACCCGTTCAAAGGGAGCCTCCAGCTCCACCACTTTTCTTAAATTCTCATGAAATCCATGTGTATCACTGATCAGAAGTATCCGTTTTTTCATCTTTTTTCAAGCTCCTGTCGCATGGCCCGCAGTGCCTTTCCTCTATGGCTGATCTCGTTTTTCTGTTCCGGAGACAGCTGCGCCGTTGAGCAGCCATAGTCGTCCACATAAAAGATGGGATCATATCCAAAGCCGTTTGTCCCGGCGCTCTCCCAGCCGATATAGCCCTCGATGGTGCCACGGGTCTGTAAAACCCTTCCATCCGGCAGCACTGCCGCGATGGCGCAGACGAACCGCGCCGTGCGCTGCTCCTTCGCCACACCCTCCAGCCGGTCAATGAGATTTTGATTTTTGATCTCATAGGAGGTATCCTCTCCCATATAACGGGCAGAATAGACACCCGGTTCTCCGTTCAGATAGTCAATCTCAAGGCCGGAATCATCTGCCAGAATAATATCCTCCGGCAAAAGTGCCGCGATGGCACGGGCCTTGATCAGTGCATTTTCCTCGAAGGTCTTCCCATCCTCCACGATATCAGCCGACACACCGGCTTCCTTCATGGAGAGGATCTCCATCCCAATATCGGATAAAATCATACGGATCTCTTTCATTTTATTTGCGTTTCCGGTTGCAAAAACAATTCTGCTCATTCTATTCCTCCTTCAATGCGACGATACGCACCATTTTTCCATCAGTCCGCGCCTTCCTGCCGACGCAGGCTGTAAGCCTTAATGCACAGGTTGCTCTGTGCCTGATCCTCCACACGGTTCCACTGGCTGCCCCGGATGCTGATATAGCCCTCGCCATCCGACAGATCCACATCCGCCGTCAGTTCGTCTGCCGCATACTCGATGGCCATGGGATAGACGGCATTGGGCGTGGTGATATAGAGCATGACTGCAAAGCGCTCTCCAGACTCCACATCCACCTGTTTATCAAAAGGAATCGTATAATAGCCCGCATTGGACAGCTGGCCGGACGCCACCTTGATCCGGTTTTCCGGGGCGAGACTCTCGCTGCTCTCAAAATTTTTCACCACATAGACATCGTAGGAGGTGTCCTTACCGGTGGCGTAAAATCCTACCGCCGAAAGCTCTTCTGCGCCCTGAGCCGTAAATACATTGGCGCCGTAGATGCTCTCCCGGTCGTATCCCATCTGTCCCACCCAGCCGCACAGATCCGACTGGTAAATCCGGTCATAATTGTCCACGTCCTCAATATCGGTATAGACCACATTGTGGATTCCGATATTGGAATCATAATAGGAAATATAAAATACGCCGTCATCGCCGAAGGACCTGCCCCAGCTGTTCTGGCAGATAAATGCACCATCCTCCTCCGGAGGCGTGGAAAAATTATCCTTGGAAAAAGAATCATCCCATCCGATGATCACCACATCATGATTGGGCTTTTCAGAGCCCTGATAGCAATAGGCGTAGGTGTAGGGATTGTAATAAACACTGGTGCTCTGGGAATTCTGAAGCGTCGTATAAATGGATGTCTGAACACCACCGTACTTAAATACCGCTTCCTTGATCTTTTGCAGATCACCGGATTCCATGATCTGCATCTCCTGCACATGCTTGACTGCCTGCAGCGACGGATCACTCTCTCCGTCTCCGTAGGGGTCGTCCTCCTCCAGCACCGGTCCCTGCCATGCCGCCAGATATGCCATGGACATGGTATAATCGCCGCCTTCATCCTGTCCCTGTCCAAAGCTGTTGCACAGCGTCAGGTGATCCTCCGCAAAGGTATATTTTTCTTCCGGCATCAGGGAGGATTCCAGAGCCGTAAGGGTAGCAAAGGCCCAGCAGGTACCCAGAGAGCCCTGATCACGTACCGCCGTCACACGCTTTTGCTCCCGCAGGTCATATTTGTAGGGCAAAAAGCTCACATCACTGAGGGTATCGATTCCCACGGCCTCATTCTGCTGCATATCCCATTCAAAATCATAACCCAGCAGATCGCACAGATCCTGCAGTCCCACATAAAAATCATCCTGATCCGCCGTCATGGGTGAGATCAGATCCACCTTTTCTCCGTTGACCTTGCAGCTGTCCTTGCCCAGTACAAAGGAAATAGACAGGTCTCTTTTTTGTACAACCAGTCTTTTCTGGCGATAAATATGGGCGCTGCAGTTGAGGCTGTCGCGCAGGATGCTCACCGGAACCATCAGCTGCAGCTGATCGTCCATATACATGCCGGTGTTGGTGCTGGTATAGCTGTGACTGCCGATATTACACGTGATCACGCCATCGTTGACGCTGGCTGCGATGAGAGGGTTCCAGTCTGATTTTTCCAGATTCGCGCCGCGAAAGGACTCTACCTCCACCAGCTCCCTGGTCGAATAATTGAATTTTGCCAGGACCATCAAAAATAATACTGCCGTAAAAAATATATATCGTTTTGAATAGCGCATGCCTGTTTCCTTTTATGACGTGCGGGGCCGCTTGGGCGGCTTTGCTCCCAGAAACTGATAAAAATATGTACGGATCATGCCGTTGTAGAGCTTGCGATTGCGGTCGGCTTTCCTGCCGATGTAGCGCTCTGCCTCCTCGTAGCTGGTGATCAGATACATGGACCAGTCATCCAGAGCGGCATAAGCCTCCCCAATCTGCGTATAGAGCGCCGGCAGATCCTTTTTATCCTCCAGCCGCTCCCCATAAGGCGGATTGGTAATGATAAAGCCATATTTTTTCGGATGGCGAAGCTGTGCCACCTCCCGGCGCTGAAAATGAATCAGGCCATCTACTCCGGCCCGGCGGGCATTCTCCCTGGCGATGGCAATCACGCTCTCGTCTGCGTCATACCCCTGGATCGCGGTCTGCACACTCAGATCCACCAGCTCTCTCGCCTCCTCGTATGCCTCATACCAGACTTTTTTCGGGATCAGATTGTCCCATCCCTGGGATAAAAATTCGCGATTCGCTCCCGGCGCAATATGGGCTGCCATCATGGCTGCCTCGATAGGGAACGTCCCACTGCCGCAAAAAGGATCCACCAGAATCCGGTCCCCATGCCAGGGAGTCAGCAGGATCAGTGCTGCGGCTAAGGTCTCCGAGAGAGGAGCCGCTCCTGCCATAGTGCGGTAGCCCCGCTTGTGCAGTGATTCCCCGGTAGTATCCAGCGTCACCATCACTTGGTCCTTCAGCAAAAATACACGCAAGGGATAATCCGCTCCGTTTTCCTCAAACCATTCAATATGATAATGACTTTTCAAACGCTCGACAATGGCTTTTTTCACGATGGACTGGATATCCGAGGGGCTAAAAAGCTTGCTCTTGACAGAGGATGCCTTTTTGACCCAGAAGCGCGCATTCTTTGGCAGATACTCCTCCCAGGGCAATGCCTTGGTGGCCTCAAAAAGTTCATCAAAAGTCTGTGCCGTAAAGCGTCCTACCAGAATCAGCACCCGCTCCGCCGTGCGAAGATGCAGATTGGCTCGGGCGATGGCTTCCGCATCTCCCGTAAATGTCACCCTGCCGTCCTCGACCCGTGTGATCTCATAGCCAAGGTCATAGATCTCGCGTTTTAATACTGCCTCCAGTCCAAAATGGCAGGGGGCAACCAGTTCATATGTCTGCATAAGTTCTCCATCGTATATGTATAAAAAAGTATCTCTCCTCATGATAGTCCATAGATACTTCTTATGTCAACGAATTCCTACTGGCATTATTTGAAAAATGTGATACACTGTTACTGTACTGAGCGGGTACGATCATTAAAAAATAAATTTTTTGGAGGATTTTTTATCATGGAGAATGTCACATTTTTCGATCATCCGCTGCTGCAGCACAAAATCTCAATGCTGCGTGACGAAAACACAGGAACAAATGAATTCCGCAAGCTGGTAGAAGAGATCGCTATGCTCATGGGCTATGAGGCACTGCGGGATCTGCCCACAGAGGATGTCACCATCAAGACTCCCATCGAGACCTGCGAGACCCCTATGATCAGCGGCAAAAAACTGGCCGTTGTTCCGATTCTGCGTGCCGGTCTTGGCATGGTCAATGGAATTCTTGCCCTGGTTCCCACCGCAAAGGTAGGACATATCGGCCTCTACCGTGATCCTGAGACCCACGAGCCTCACGAATATTACTGCAAGCTGCCTGCTCCCATCGAGCAGCGTACCATCGTTGTAGTAGATCCCATGCTGGCTACCGGCGGTTCCGGTTCAGATGCCGTATCCATGATCAAACAGCATGGCGGAAAGAGCATCAAATTCATGTCAATCATCGCTGCACCCGAAGGCCTGGAGCGGCTGCACAAGGATCATCCGGATATTCAGATCTATGTAGGTCATCTGGATCGCTGCTTAAATGAGCATGCCTATATCTGCCCCGGACTGGGAGATGCAGGAGACCGCATTTTCGGAACAAAATAGCGTAACGACATCGAAAGCCGCTTCTCTTCGAAGCGGCCTTCTTTTTTTACTTATATTTTTCCATCTGCTCCTTGATCAGAGCGGCATCATCAAAATAATTGATCTTCATGGCAGCCCGCACCTTTGTAAGTGTCTCAGCTGCTACCTTCTCGGCTGTCTCTGAGCCCTTCTTTAAAATCTCATAAACCTGAGGAATATTTTTCTCCCACTGTGCTCTGCGGGCACGAATCGGAGATAACTCCGCCTGCATCACGTTATTTAAGAACCTTTTAACCGTTACATCTCCAAGTCCACCGCGCTTGTAGTGATCCTCCAATTCCTCGATTCCTGCATATTCCGGTAAAAATTCTGCAAAATGCTCCGGTCTGGCAAAGGCCTCCAGATAGATGAACACCGGATTGCCAT
Organism: Moraxellaceae bacterium; assembly: GCA_963645455.1. GTDB lineage: Bacteria > Bacillota > Clostridia > Lachnospirales > Lachnospiraceae > W0P33-017. The sequence continues at coordinate 8,276 of CAVITM010000020.1, forward strand.
CCACATTTCCGGGATCGGATATCTTCAGGTGATTCGGATCGGTAAACATAGACATAATCTTTGTGCGGACGTCCTCTTCACTGTCAGATAAGTAAATGCAGTTGCCCAGGGATTTGCTCATCTTTGCCTTGCCATCGATGCCCGGCAGACGCAGGCATGCCTGATTCTCCGGCAGCATGATCTGGGGCATGGTCAGTGTCTCGCCGTAGACGGTGTTAAATTTGTGCACGATCTCCCGGCACTGCTCCAGCATGGGCATCTGATCCTCTCCCACCGGCACACAGGTAGCTCCGAAGGCTGTAATGTCTGCTGCCTGGCTGATGGGATAGGTAAAGAATCCCACCGGAATGCTAGCCTCAAAATTGCGCATCTGAATCTCCGCCTTTACGGTAGGATTGCGCTGCAGACGGGACACAGTTACCAGATTCATATAATAAAAGCTCAGCTCCGTGAGCTGCGGAACCATTGACTGGATAAAAAGTGTGGATTTTTCCGGATCAAGGCCCACAGAGAGATAATCCAGTGCCACCTCTACAATATTCTGACGCACCTTTTCCGGATTGTCTGCATTGTCCGTAAGTGCCTGCGCATCCGCGATCATGATATAAATCTTGTCAAATTCGCCGGAATTCTGCAGCTCTACCCGTCGTCTCAATGATCCAACATAATGTCCTACATGAAGCCGTCCGGTGGGACGGTCTCCGGTTAAAATAATTTTCGCCATTTTCTTTCCTCTTTCTATAACTATGCCAGCTCGTTCTGATATGCACCCACCTCACGGCGCAGCCAGCTGATCCATTCCTCAAAGCCCTCTCCGGTCTTGGCAGATACAAAAATGACCTCTGCCTTGGGATTGAGCCTGTGGATACGCTCCACCACTGCGTCCTTATCAAAATCATCAAATACAGGCAGGGTATCACATTTATTGATCAGTACCACATCACAGATCGTGAACATCAGCGGATATTTCAGGGGCTTGTCATCGCCCTCGGGCACGGACAAAATCATGGCATTTTTTGTGCTTCCGGTATCAAACTCCGCCGGGCAGACCAGATTGCCTACATTTTCCAGTACCACCAGATCCAGATCCTGGGTACCAAATTCCCGGATACCCTGGCGGGTCATGTCTGCATCCAGATGGCACATGCCTCCCGTATGAATCTGGATGGCACGGGCGCCGGCCTCAGTAATGGCACGGGCATCCACATCAGAATCGATATCTGCCTCCATAATACCGATGCGCATCTCCTCCTTCAGCTCTGCGATGGTGCGTTTCAGCGTCGTGGTCTTTCCCGCTCCCGGTGAGCTCATCAGATTCAGCAAAAAGGTCTTCTGCTGGCGCAGCTCCTCCCGCAGCCGGTTGGCATCCGCATCATTATCCTCAAAAATACTTCGTTTTACCTCTATGATTCGAAAATCTCCCATTGATCTCTGCTCCTTTTCATGTCATTATACGTGGAAGCAATATTTGGTTGTTGACTCATAGACCTGGCCGGGGTTAAGAATCGGAGCCTGAAAATTCTTTTCATTGACGGAATTGGGGAAATACTGGGTCTCTAGGCAAAAGCCCTGACGCTTCCCGTAATCCACGCCGTTCTTTCCCTTCTGGCCACCTACAAAATTGCCTGCATAGAACTGAACACCGATGCATGTGGTATAGACATCCATCTGGATTCCGGACTCCTCGGCCCGGGCACGTGCGATCAGCTGCATGCTTCCGTCTGCATGATCCAGCACGTAGTTGTGGTCATAGCCATCTGTATATTTCAACTGGTCAAAATCATCACCAATGCGAGCCCCGATTTTTGTCATCTGACGGAAATCCATGGGCGTGCCGGATACGGATGCGATCTCACCGGTGGGGATCGCCTTGCTGTCGATGACCGGTGTATAATTGGATGCGAGAATCTCCACTTCCTGATCCTCGACATTGCCGCTCTCATGTCCATTCAGATTGAAGTATGCATGATTGGTGAGATTTGCCACAGTTTTTTTATCACTGGTGGCATGATAAGCGATGCCCAGTCTCCCATCATCGTCCAATGTATAGGTCACAGTCACGTCCATATTGCCGGGGAAGCCCTGCTCACCGTCCGGGCTGTGATAACCCAGCTTCACATGGGCATCATCCGCCTCATTCACAGTCCAAAGCACCCCATGAAAGCCCTGTGTGCCGCTGTGCAGATTGTTTTCATTGTCATTTGCCTCCAGCAGGCATTCCACGCCGTCAATGACACATTTTGCATTTGCAATACGATTGCCGTTGCGGCCGATCACTGCTCCCAGATATCCGTTGACATTCTCATACTGCGCGACATTGTCATAGCCCAGCAGTATGTCACGAACCCTGCCTGTGCGGTCAGGAAAACGAATCGCCTGCAGCGTAGCACCGAAGGTGAGCACGTCCACTTCCATTCCATGGGCATTTTTCAATGTATATTTCTCTACGAGGCGTCCATCCTTTGTTTTTCCAAATTCTGAAACCATCATGAATCCTCCTTATTGTCCGTAGTAGTCTTTTTGACTACGGACTACTGTCCGTAGTAGGCGTTCTCGCCGTGCTTCCGGTAAAAATGCTTGTCCTTAATATTGTCCGGTGCAGGCTTTACCTTGGGATTGATCAGTTCCGTATTGCGTGCCATTTTTGCCACTTCCTCTAAAACCACCGCATTGTGCACTGCCTCTGCCGCATCCTTGCCCCAGGTAAAGGGTCCGTGATTCTGGCATAACACCGCCGGTGTATAGACCGGGTTGATGCCGCGCTTCTCAAAGGTCTCGATGATGACAAGACCGGTGTTTTTCTCATAGGCCGCATTGATCTCTTCGGTGGTCAGATTTCTGGCGCAGGGGATCGGTCCCAGAAAATAATCTGCATGGGTAGTGCCGTACAGCGGAATGTCTCTGCCAGCCTGTGCCCATGCCACAGCCTCGGGGGAATGGGTATGCACAATACCACCGATTTCGGGATATTTTTTATACAGCTCCATATGGGTGGCTGTATCAGAGGAGGGCTTGTATTTTCCCTCGATCTTATTGCCGTCCAGATCCATCACTACCATGTCATCCGGAGAAAGGGCATCATAATCCACACCGCTGGGTTTGATGACAAAATAGCCAGTCTCTGCATCTCTGCCGCTGACATTGCCCCATGTATAAGTGATCAAGCCTCTGCGGGGAAGCTCCATATTTGCTTCATAGACTTCTTTTTTCAGCTGTTCCAGCATGGTTTATCTCCTTTTTCTATAGATAAGAAAACTGCCCGGAGCAGGTGTATGACAAATATCTCCGGACAGTTTCCACGCGCAGTCGCGCGATTTTATCTCATTTCTGTGCTGATGCGCTCATAGATGCCGTCTGCATCCAGCTTGTACTTGTGCAAAAGCTCCTTTGCAGGGCCTGACTCACCAAATACATCATTCACGCCGATGCGTGTCACCTTAGTGGGGCAATGCTCGCTCAAGCACTCGCTGACTGCCGCACCCAGGCCACCGATGATGGAATGCTCCTCAACGGTAAAGATACGGCCGGTCTTTTTCGCTGCTGCGATCACAAGCTCCTCATCCAGAGGCTTAATCGTATGAATATTGATCACCTGTGCATCGATGCCATCTGCTGCCAGCTTCTCTGCTGCAGCAAGTGCCTCGCTTACACACAGTCCGGTAGCGATGATCGTGCAGTCTGCGCCGTCGCGAAGGGTAACGCCCTTACCGATCTCAAATTTGTAATCAGCATTGTCATTGATGACGGGCACTGCCAGACGGCCAAAACGTAAATAGACAGGTCCAACATACTCATAGGCTGCCTTTACTGCTGCCTTTGCCTCGATATCATCGGAAGGATTGATCACTACCATGCCGGGAATCGCACGCATCAGGGCGATATCCTCATTGCACTGATGGGTCGCACCATCCTCACCTACAGAAATACCGGCATGAGTCGCACCGATCTTGACGTTCAGATGGGGATAGCCGATAGAATTGCGTACCTGCTCAAAGGAACGTCCAGCTGCAAACATGGCAAAGGTGCTCACAAAAGGCACAAAGCCGCAGGTGGATAAGCCGGCTGCAACACCGGTCATATTTGCCTCTGCGATACCGCAGTCAACATGGCGATCCGGGAATTCCTTTTTAAATACGCCTGTCTTTGTAGCTGCTGCCAGATCGGCATCCAGCACGATCAGATTGTCGTGTTCTTTACCAAGTGCAACCAAAGCATTGCCGTAGCTGTCTCTTGTTGCGATTTTCTTTACTTCTGACACAATGCTTCACCTGCCTTTCTAAGATCCTCCATGGCGATGGCGAACTCCTCATCATTGGGAGCCTTGCCATGCCAGCCCACATTGTTCTCCATAAAGGATACGCCCTTGCCCTTTACGGTATGAGCGATAATGGCTGTAGGCATACCCTTGGTAGCCTTTGCCTCATCGAAAGCTGCCTTGATCTGATCAAAATCATTGCCATCGATATTGATCACATGGAAATTAAAGGCCTCGAATTTTTTATCAATCGGATAGGGAGAGCATACCTCATCGATGGCTCCGTCGATCTGAAGATTATTATTATCAACGATGACGCACAGATTGTCTAATTTGCGGAAGCCTGCAAACATTGCTGCCTCCCAGATCTGACCCTCCTGAATCTCGCCATCACCGCACAATGCATAAACGCGGAAATCCTTGCCGGATTTTTTTGCGCCCAGCGCCATACCACATGCTGCGGAAACGCCCTGTCCCAGGGATCCTGAAGACATATCCACACCGGGAATATGCTTCATATCGGGATGTCCCTGCAGGTAAGATCCGGTATGTCTCAGTGTCAAAAGATCCTCCACCGGAAAATATCCGCGATGTGCTAATACAGAGTACAGACCGGGTGCTGTATGACCCTTGGATAATACAAAACGATCACGATCCGGATCCTTGGGATTCTTCGGATCGATATTCATCTCTTCAAAATAGAGATACGTAAAAATATCTGCTGCGGAAAGAGATCCGCCGGGATGTCCTGCCTTGGCTGCATGTACAGCCTCGACAATCCCTTTTCGAACCTCAAGCGCAGTTTTCATAAGCTCAAGCTTGTCCATGTTTTTCTCCTTATACCCACCATTTCGTTCAGTCCGCGCCATTCGCCGAACTAATTAGTCACCGAAGACCGCTCTATAATCCTTCTGGAACTTCTCGATGCCCTGATCGGTCAGCGGATGCTTGGTCATCTGCTCGATCACTGCATACGGAACTGTTGCGATATGAGCGCCTGCCAGTGCACAGTCAGTTACATGGATCGGATTGCGGACAGAAGCTGCGATGATCTCAGTCTCCAGACCATAGTTGTCAAAGATCTGTACGATGTCCTCGATCAGATTGATGCCGGGCTGGCTGATATCGTCCAATCTGCCAAGGAAGGGTGATACATAGGTTGCACCTGCTCTGGCGGCCAGTAATGCCTGGTTTGCGGAAAAAATCAGGGTCACATTGGTCTTGATGCCCTCAGCGGAGAGAACCTTTACAGCCTTTAAGCCTTCAACAGTCATGGGAATCTTTACAACCATGTTGGGATGGATCTTAGCGATCTCGCGTCCTTCCTTGATCATGCCCTCAGCGTCTACAGTCGTAGCCTTTACTTCACCACTGATAGGTCCGTCTACGATGGTTGTGATCTCCTTGATCACTTCGTTGAAATCACGTCCCTCTTTTGCGATCAAAGAAGGGTTGGTCGTTACACCACAGATCACACCCATGTCATTTGCCTTACGAATATCATCTACGTTTGCTGTGTCGATAAAGAATTTCATTGCTTTTTCTCTCCTTTTATTATTTTTCGCCGCATAGTTTTTACTGCTGCGCCGTTTTCGGTTACCATATTACACTATTTCCTCTAGATAATCTAGAGTCTATTTTTGCGATTTAGTATGAAAAACAAGCATAATTATGCAAAAGCAAAATTTTTTTCTATTTCAATGCCTCAACGGCTGCTGCCTCGATAGGCAGTCCTGCCTTGTAGCGCTCGATAAACGCATCAAAACCAGCCACATCTGCGGGATCGGGATTCAGAGTCTCGCCCTTCTCACCTGCAAAAATCTTTTCGTTCAGATAAGCATCCAGGGTCTCGCCCTCTACCTTCGTGGCCATATATAATGCCAGCAGAGCGATGCCCCATGCGCCGCCCTCTCCGGCCGTCTTCATCACAGCAACCGGTGCGTCCATGGCTGCTGCGAGAATGCTCTGTCCCACGCCCTTGGTCTTGAACAGTCCGCCGTGACCATAAATGCAGTCGATCTTTACCTTTTCTTCCTTCAGAAGAATGTCCAGGCCGCACTTGAGCGCGCCAAGAGAGGTATAGAGATTCACACGCATAAAGTTTGCCAGATTAAACCTGGCATCCGGCCTACGTACAACCATGGGACGGCCTTCGGTAAAGCCTGTGATATGCTCACCGGAAAAATAATTGTAAGCCAGCAGTCCGCCGCAGTCCTTGTCTCCCTCCAGCGCCTTGTTGTATAAGGTGCCAAAGAGCTTGTTCATATCCACATCGATGCCAAAGCTCTCTGCAAATTCCTTAAAAATACCAACCCATGCATTCAGATCAGAGGTACAGTTGTTGCAGTGAACCATAGCCACCGCATCACCGGCCGGTGTCGTCACCATATCCAGTTCCTCATGCAGCTTCTTTAACTCTTCCTCCAGTACCACCATTGCAAAAACAGAGGTTCCTGCAGATACATTGCCGGTGCGAACCGCTACGGAATTGGTAGCTGCCATACCGGTACCTGCGTCTCCCTCCGGCGGGCACATCCGGGCACCGGGCTGCAATGTGCCGGTGGGATCTAGTTTACGGGCGCCCTCAGCGGTAAGCATTCCGGCGTCTTCTCCTGCCACCAGCACCTTGGGAAAAATCTCCCGCAGCTTATAAGGCATGCCTTTTTCTGCCAGCTTGGCATCAAACTTGTCTACCATGGTCTGATTATAATCTCTGGTCTTGGAATCGATGGGGAACATACCTGCTGCATCACCGATACCGATGACCTTCTCTCCGCTCATCTGCCAGTGAATATAGCCTGACAGAGTGGTCTGGAATTTGATCTTCTTTACATGCTCCTCACCGTTTAAGATTGCCTGATACAGATGCGCTACGCTCCAGCGCTGGGGAACGTTAAAGTTCAGGTAAGGAGAAAGCTCCTCACAAGCCTGTCCTGTAATCGTATTTCGCCAGGTACGGAAGGGAACCAGCAGCGTATCCTTCTCATCGAATGCCATATAGCCGTGCATCATGGCAGAAAATCCGATGGCTGCCAGATTCCTCAGCTCCACGCCATACTGCTTTTTTACATCTGCTGTCAGATCTCTGTAGCAGTCCTGCAGACCGTCCCAGATGGCGTCCAGGCTGTAGGTCCAGATGCCGTCTACCAGCTGGTTCTCCCAGTCGTGTGCACCGGATGCGATGGGCTTTCCTGCCTCATCCACCAGAACCGCCTTGATTCGCGTCGAACCAAACTCGATACCAAGAACCGCTTTTCCTTGCTCGATCACTTGTGCTGCATTGCTCATCATAATTACCCCCTGTTTTTTATATAAAGCAGATCTTCTGCCTTTTCTCTCTGCGATGCATGATTATTCAAATGTCTAAATCTACTGACCGTTCATCTTTTTCAAGGACTCGATCAGCTCCATGTCATCTGCACTCAGCCGTATATTCGATGTTACACTCTCTCCGTCGGCTCTCGTCGCAGTAATCTCAAGCACCGTGCCCTCTGCGATGTACTCCCGCCCCACAACCTGCAAAAAACGGGGAAATTTCGGGTGGTTTCGCTCAAAGCGCTCCCACATGCTCTTCATTTGAAATATCATGGATGGATTAAACATTTTTCCTGTTCCTTTCGCTGATTTCATTACTCGCCAATCATGCAGGCATGTTGACTCCTTTGCATTAATTATAATAGCTGTTTTCCGGTTTTCCTGCAACAACGAAGTTCTATAAAAAAGTCTAAAAAATAAGCGCCACCGAAATCTAGTTCTTCGATGACGCCTATCACTGTACCTCTTCTGAGTACATTGGAGTGTACCTCACTTTCTTAAGCTAACAACTTTGCTTTTCAGCCCTATGTTTTCTTTGGACCGTACCTCCATTTCATAAATTTGTGCCTCTCGCACAAGGTTTTAATTCAACTTATGTTCCCTTTGGACTGTACCTCCTTCTCGCCTTATTTTGTCAGTTCCCATCGATCTGATTCCGGATCTTTTTTTCGGATCCTCTTTCGAATCCTTTCCCGAATCCTTTTTCAGATCTCTTGATCTTGTCCTTGCTTCGTATCAGACACTCTTCTGTCAACTACCCCTACATGTGTATCTCTGATCTTCTACCTGCCTCTTATGTGCGGCTACCATCACATGCACATCGTCCTGTCCTCAACTGCTGTTCTTCTCGTTCATTGGACTAACCCTCCTGCATCTGAGTATTCATCCTGTCTCTCACGAGCTATGATCTACGTGTTCATTGGACTGATCCTCCTGTTGCTGGTCTCCATCTGCTCTTCGAATCATCTCTAGCTGTGCATTGGACTGACCCTCCTTGACTGGGATGTACTTCATCTGCTTCCATCTATATAAACATCTCTGTTTGAAGGATGATCGATGAAGTGTTTGAAAACTTCGTGTTTTCTTCTTTTTCGTCTCGTCTGTTTTATTTGTTGAACTAATAATAACAGTCAGTCTTGCATCTGTCAACCCATTTTTTAAATATTTTTCATTTAATTTCAAATTGTCTTAATATTCAGTTAAATTCAGACAATTTACAGTGCAATTCGCAAAAGGCCGCCGGCATTCATGCGTCTATTTCCCCTCCGGCCGCTCATGGTCTCTGTAAAAGAAAGGCTCAATCAGCCTGCGGTTGAACCAGTCAATCAAGGGTCCCATGCAAAAAGCTGTAAATACCGTCGCCACACCCACCACGGTCTCGACGCCCTCCAGCCCGCAGGTCAGTACGTAAAAAGCGACGCCAGCAATGACGCAGATCACATCCGTGGTAATGCGAACAAATTTGAATTTTCCAAGATGAAACCGGTTCGTTAAAATCAGCGCCACCGAATCATAGGTAGACACGCCCATGTCTGCCGTCATATACAGCGACGCGGAAAAGCACATGAGCACAAATGCCACCACAAATAACACCACCCGAGCCGGGATGGAAAGCTGCGTCACTCCGCCGAAGCACAGCGCCTGGAAAAATTCTACCATATAGCCCAGCAGAAACAGATTGATCAGCGTGGCCAGTCCCAGATAATGCCGGTCAAAAATCAGGCTAAAGCACAGCAGCACAACATTGATCACGGTATAGACCGTTCCATAGGAAAGGGGAATCACTGCATCCATGCCGCTGACAAAGCACTGAAAGGGATCCACGCCCAGGGTCACTGCCTTACATATGGCTACGGCCAGTGCCGTCAGTACCACACCTGCCACTGACATCCATAGTCGCCTGATGAATATTTTCTTGTCGCTCATGTAGGTTCTCCTTCTCAAGACGCAGATCCATCAAATCACATACATATCTGTGCTTTTTTGTATCTGTTCAGAACCACCTGAACAGATACGAGATTCGGCGATGCTGTCGCATTTAAAAATCGCCGAATCTTTTCAAACTATACGTTTTTGTACGGCTTCAGCAGCAAGTGCTTCAGCCTGTGCTGAACAGTTACGCTTTTTTATCTATTTGCTACAGCTGCTGCCCTGCCAGATAATTTGCAAACTGCTGTGCGGTTCGTCCGGAGATGCCGCCGTGGCTTAATTCCCATTTGTTTGCCTCTGCCCGGATCTCCTCGTCGCTCATGGTCACGCCCAGTCTGCGCGCCAGCTGCGTGGCGATCTCGAAATATTCCTTCTGGCTGGGCTTGGAGTAGTTGATGGTCACGCCGAACCGATGTACCAGTGAGAGCTTCTCCTCCATGGTGTCGGACTGGTGCATTCCGTTCTGTACTGTCACATCGTTTCGATCGGACCAGTTTTCCTTGATCAGATGTCTGCGGTTGGAGGTAGCATAAATCAGAATATTCTCCGGTTTTGTCTCCACGCCGCCCTCGATGACAGCCTTCAAAAACTTGTACTCGATCTCAAACTCTTCAAAGGAGAGATCATCCATGTAAATGATAAAGCGGTAATTGCGGTTTTTGATCTGGGCAATCACATTGGAGAGGCTGGCAAACTGATGCTTGTAGATCTCGATCATGCGAAGTCCCTGATCATAAAATTCGTTGACAATAGCCTTGATACTGGTGGATTTGCCGGTACCGCTGTCGCCAAAAAGGAGCACATTGTTTGCCTTGCGGCCTTCCACAAAGGCTCTCGTATTGTCTACCAGCTTCTTTTTCTGAATCTCATAGCCGATGAGGTCATCCAGCACCACCTGATCCATATTGTTGATGGCGCAAAACTCCACGCGGGTAGAGTCCTGGGGACAATAGATACGGAATGCCTTATTCAGACCAAACATGCCCACACCGTAATCCTTGTAAAAATCTGTGATGCCGTCAAAAAATTCATCCACATTCGATGCTGCTCCCAGGCGGGCAGACAGGGCATGAACCTTTTCACTCACATTTTTATTGTACATCAGCTCCGGCTTCTGGATTGCATGATAATCGGATAAAACCGTGAAGCAATCGATGCCAAGAGTCTGCTCCAGCTTTGAAAAATCATAGTGAAACAGCTCATAAAAAGCCTCAAAATCATTTTTGGCAAAATGATTGGCGCTGGCGCCCTGGGAGGCTCCCAGCTTTTCACAGGTCAGGCTGAAGGGATTTTCGTCCATGATCAGCACAAAGGTCAGATAGCTCTGCCAGAGATTGTCATTGAAGCCGTAGTCCGTGGCTACCTTTAATATGCGCTTTACCTGCTGATAGACTCTGGTCCGCAGTTCGTTTTTCTGCAGTGCCCCTTCGTCGCTCTCCAGCTGTGCAAAAATATCAGACAATTGCATAAGAATGCTGTC
>CAVITM010000021.1:0-19052 GCA_963645455.1 Moraxellaceae bacterium
GCTGATATGCCTGCTTCAAAGGAAGAGGTATTAGAAGCTGCAGAGGATGGGGTAAAGATCCGCTGCGGATGGGGTCCCAAGGAAGTCCTTGTCAGTGATGGAAAAGTATCCGGCATCGTATTGAAGCGTTGCCTGTCGGTGAAGGATACATCCGGACGCTTTGCACCCACCTATGATGAGAATGATACCATCACGATTGAATGTGACCGTGTGATTTTTGCAGTTGGACAGGCATCTGTATGGGGCGACCTTGTGAAAAATGAGGGATTGGAATTCCATGGACCTGCCGTTGTGGCAGATGCACTGACTTATCAGACCACAAAAGAGGATATCTTTGTGGGCGGCGATGTCTATACAGGACCTAAATTTGCCATCGATGCCATTGCAGCCGGAAAGATCGCAGCAGAGTCCCTGCATCGCTATGTACACCATGCACATATGAAGATCGGCCGCAACAGATGGGAGTTTAATGAGCTGGATAAATACAATATTTCAGTTCCGAGCTATGATAATTCTTCCCGTCAGGAGGCAGGCATTGATGATACGGTTCCCGCTGATTCCTTTAAGGATGCACATCGCACACTGACAGAAGAGCAGGTGAAGATCGAGACTGCCCGCTGCTTGGGCTGCGGCGCCACCATCGTGGATCCGAATAAGTGCATTGGCTGCGGCGTATGTACGACGAAGTGTGCCTTTGATGCCATCACACTCCACCGGGATCACCCGGAATGCTCAAAGATGATCGCTGCAGAGGATAAGTTCAAGGCGATTCTTCCGTACCAGCTGAAGCGTGCCGGAAAGATTTTGATCCATAAGAAGAACTAGGGGGATGGCATGCACGAACTGGGTGTAGTATTTTATGTCGTAAAAGATGTAAAACAGGTGGCAGAAGAGCATGGGGTGAGCCGTGTCTCTTCTGTTACCATTGAGCTTGGGGAAGTATCTGCTGTGATACCGGAATATTTGATCGATTGCTGGGATTGGGCAAAGAAAAAAGAACCTGTCATGGAGGATGCCATTCTCAAGGTCGAAAAAATAGACGCTGTATCTTTTTGCCAGGACTGCCACTGCGAATATCCCACGCTTTCCTATGCAAAGATCTGCCCGAACTGCGGGAGCCGGCATACATATCTTTTACGAGGCAATGAATTTAATATTAAAGAGATCGAGGTATTAGACGATTAAGATGAAAAAAGGATTCTGCTGTTTGATGACGGCAGAATCCTTTTTTTGGTGTATAGGTAACTTTTTTATTGCCTTTTGTGAAAATTATGCTATTATAAATATGTGCGCTCTGATGAAAGTGCGCAGACCGTATGACATAATTTTATTACACACTATTATTTTTAGGAGGAATGTCAAAATGGCAAACAAATGGGTTTACATGTTCAGCGAGGGCGACATGAGCATGCGTAATCTTCTTGGTGGAAAGGGTGCAAACCTTGCCGAGATGACAAGCATCGGACTCCCTGTCCCCCAGGGCTTTACGATCACTACCGAGGCTTGTACACAGTACTATGAGGATGGACGCAAGATTAACGACGAGATCATGGCACAGGCTATGGACGGCGTTAAGAAGATGGAAGAGATCAACGGCAAGAAGTTCGGCGATCTGAAGAATCCTTTATTAGTATCTGTACGTTCCGGTGCCCGCGCTTCCATGCCCGGTATGATGGACACGATCTTAAACCTTGGTTTAAATGACGAGGTTGTTGCAGCAATGATCGCAGGCAACCCGGATCCGAAGTTTGAGCGTTTCGTATATGATTCATACAGACGTTTCATCCAGATGTTCTCTGATGTTGTTATGGAAGTCGGCAAGAAGTATTTCGAGCAGCTGATCGACCAGATGAAAGAGAAGAAGGGTGTTAAGTTTGACGTTGAGCTGACCGCTGCTGACTTAAAGGAGCTGGCTGAGCAGTTCAAGGCTGAGTATAAAAATCAGCTTGGCGAGGACTTCCCGTCTGACCCTGTTGTACAGCTGAAATTAGCTATCGAGGCTGTGTTCCGTTCATGGGACAACCCTCGTGCAAACGTATATCGTCGTGACAACGATATCCCTTATTCATGGGGAACCGCTGTTAACGTAATGCCCATGGTATTCGGTAACTTAAATGATGAGTCTGGTACAGGTGTTGCATTTACCCGTGATCCTGCTACCGGCGAGAAAAAGCTGATGGGCGAGTTCCTGATCAACGCACAGGGCGAGGACGTAGTAGCCGGTGTTCGTACTCCTATGCCTATCGCTCAGATGGAGCAGGAGTTCCCTGAGGCTTATGCAGACTTCATCAAGGTATGTGATATCTTAGAGAATCACTATCATGATATGCAGGATATGGAGTTCACCGTAGAGAACAAGAAGCTGTTCATGCTTCAGTGCCGTAACGGAAAGAGAACCGCTCCTGCTGCATTAAAGATCGCCTGCGATCTCGTAGATGAGGGACACAAGACCGAGGAAGAGGCAGTAGCCATGATCGATCCTCGTAACCTTGATACATTATTACATCCCCAGTTCGATGCTACAGCATTAAAGGCTGCTACACCTCTTGGAAAGGGTCTTGGCGCTTCTCCCGGAGCTGCTTGCGGAAAGGTCGTATTTACAGCTGATGATGCAGAGACTTGGAACGCACGTGGAGAGAAGGTCGTTTTAGTACGTCTGGAGACCTCTCCTGAGGATATTACCGGTATGAAGGCTGCTCAGGGTATCCTGACTGTCCGTGGTGGTATGACCTCCCATGCAGCAGTAGTTGCACGTGGTATGGGTACCTGCTGTGTATCCGGCTGTGGAGATATCATTATGGATGAGGAGAACAAGCAGTTCACCTTAGCAGGACAGAAGTTCACCGAAGGATCTGAGATCTCTATCGATGGTACCACAGGAAATATCTATGCAGGTATTATCCCTACCGTAGATGCTACTATCGCTGGTGAGTTTGGCCGTGTAATGGCTTGGGCTGACAAGTATCGTACCTTAAAGGTTCGTACAAATGCAGATACACCTGCAGATGCAAAGAAGGCTCGTGAGCTGGGCGCTGAGGGTATCGGACTTTGCCGTACAGAGCATATGTTCTTCGATCCGGAGCGTATTGCAGCATTCCGTGAGATGATCTGCTCTGATACAGAGGAAGAGCGTGAGGTTGCATTAGACAAGATTCTTCCTTATCAGCAGGGAGATTTCAAGGCTTTATATGAAGCACTTGAGGGCTGCCCGGTTACCATCCGTTTCTTAGATCCGCCGCTTCATGAGTTCGTTCCTACAGAGGATGCTGATATCGAGAAGCTTGCTAAGGCTAAGAACAAGTCTGTAGAGGAGATCAAGGCTATCTGTGAGTCACTCCATGAGTTCAACCCCATGATGGGTCATCGTGGATGCCGTCTTGCAGTTACATATCCTTCTATCGCGAAGATGCAGACAAAGGCAGTTATTCGTGCAGCTATCGAGGTTCAGAAGGCTCATCCCGACTGGAATGTAAAGCCCGAGATCATGATCCCGTTAGTATGCGAAGTAAAAGAGTTAAAATATGTAAAGAACGTTGTTGTTGAGACTGCAGACGCAGAGATCGCAGCAGCAGGCGTAAAGCTGGAGTATGAAGTAGGTACAATGATCGAGATCCCTCGTGCAGCTCTGACTGCAGATGAGATCGCTACTGAGGCTGACTTCTTCTGCTTCGGTACCAACGACCTGACACAGATGACCTTCGGCTTCTCTCGTGATGATGCTGGTAAGTTCTTAGATGCTTACTATGACAGCAAGATCTTCGAGAACGATCCGTTTGCAAAACTGGATCAGACTGGTGTCGGCAAGCTGATGGAGATGGCTATCAAGCTTGGCAAGCCTGTAAATCCGAAGCTTCACGTAGGTATCTGTGGAGAGCACGGTGGAGATCCTTCTTCTGTAGAGTTCTGCCACAAGATTGGTCTGGACTATGTTTCATGCTCACCGTTCCGTGTGCCCATCGCAAGACTGGCCGCAGCACAGGCAGCTATCGCTTCTAAATAGTGATTGTTTTTTGAGCATTTTGCAGAGGGGTGTCTTTTGACATCCCTCTTTGCTTTTTGCGGATGCATGACTTTTGGGTTATGCACATGCAAATTGAAATATTATCAGATTAGTACTTGAATTTCAGTAACCTTTTTGCTACAATGGAAAAGATGATGTGAGAGTGCCTTTCACACAGATGAGGAGATTGAAAAGCAGAAGATATGTTACGTTTTTACTGGGTCATTTTTTGGAACATTTATCATATCTATATGATTCCAAAAATGGGCTATATGGCAAAGCATACCGAGAAATTTGACGAGACAAAGCGTTACCGGATTGCCAGGCGGGCGATTTATTATATGATGCGTACCGGCAATATCAAAACGGTGGCGAAGGGATTGGAGCATCTCCCCAAGGAGGGCGGATACGTGCTGTATCCGAATCATCAGGGCAAATTTGACGCACTCAGCATTATGATCACACACAAGGAGCCCTGCTCCGTAGTGGTGGATGATGCGGTTTCCTACGGGATACTGATCAAGGAATTCATTGATCTGGTGGAAGGAAAACGAATGAAGCTGGGCGATATACGCCAGGCACTTGGGATCATCAAGGAGACGTCTACCGAGGTAAAGGAAGGACGCCGCTATATTATTTTTTCAGAAGGTGGATATACAGACAACAAGAATACACTGCAGGAGTTCAAGCCGGGCAGCTTCAAGATGGCGATGATGGCCAAAGCTCCCATCGTTCCGGTTGCATTGATCGATTCCTACAAGGTATTCGGGGAAAATTCTCTCGTTCCGGTTACGGCGCAGGTGCATTATCTGGAGCCGTTGTATTATGAAGATTACAAGGATATGAATTCACGTGAGATTTGCGCACTGGTCAAGTTGCGGATCCAGCAGGCCATAGATGAGGAGCTTGCATCACGTGAGACGAGACGGGGACTTTTTCATCGAAAATAGAATATATGCCACTCCTAAAAGTCAGGCAACCGTAGTCTAACGGATAGAACGCAGGACTCCGACTCCTGTAATGTGGGTTCGATTCCCGCCGGTTGCATTTATTTTGTGGATGTTTGTTTTAAATTTTTTAGGAGGAAATAAAAATGGCGAATGACAAAAATCAGATGAAGAAAACGCAGAATACAGATTCTGTTAAAGATAGAAACGAAAAAGATAATCGCAGAGAGAAATCCGGTCAAAAGAAGGTCGGAAACGGATTTGACGCCGGGGCATTCCTAGAGCTTGTTAGCAGATACAAGCGCTACATTGCTGCTGGCATTCTTTTTATTGCAATGGTGCTTGTTCTGGTAAAGTGCACCGGATCACAGGAGGTGCAGACGGAGCCTGTAACGGAGGAACAGACAGAACAGGCAGATCTGACAGAGGAATTCCAGGTAGATGCCATTCCTGAGATCAATACCCTGATTTCCAATTATTTCCAGGCGTATCAGGAGGGCGACGTTGACGCCATCGAGACCTATGCACAGCCGGTCTCTGATACAGAAAAGAGCTATATTCAGCTGTTTTCAGAATATGTTCAGTCTTATGACAATCTGCACTGCTACACCAAGTCAGGGCTTGGAGATGGCGAGTATGTGGTCAGCGTTTACCTTGAGATGAAATTCGAGGGTGTAGACACGGTAGCCCCGGGCTTGGATTTCTTCTATGTCCGGACGGATGAGAATGGCGCATTCTATATTGATAATGCTTACAGCCAGTTTAACCAATCCAATATGGAAAACAGCACGCAGGCAGATATACAGGCTTTGATCAATGAATTCGAGCAGGAGGATGATGTTATTGAGCTCCAGCAGGAAGTGCAGGAGAAATACGACACAGCCATTGCTTCGGATGAAAAGCTTCAGACCATGGCCAATGAGACGATTCCTAATGCTATCACAGCCTGGGTTGAGTCATTGTCTCAGGCAGATGAATCGGAATCCTCAGATTCGGATGACACCAAGGCTGACACAGCGACCGGTGATGCTGTTGAGGCAGACGATTCGACGGACGACACATCCAAAGAAAAAGATGATACATCCAATGAGAAGGATGATACAAAGTCGGATGATTCCAAGGATACAGATACTGTAAAGCAGAATAAGAATGGCAAAGCAAAGACGGCCTATGCACTGGATGGCATCAATCTGAGAAAAGGCCGCGGCACAAACACAAAGATCGTTGCGCAGATTTCCCTTGGAGATAAGCTGAAGATTTATCCCAGCACTAAAAAGAATGGCTGGGTCAAGGCTGTTTACAAGAAGAAAAAGGGCTACGTAAAGATGGAATATATCACGACTGACAGGTCGGATATTAAGGGGTCTGCTGATACAGACACGACGGATACGGTAGCGACTGCGCTGGCAGTCGGCGAGAAGATCACGCTGACTGATTCGGTAAATGTGCGTGTCTCCATGAGTGAGACGGCAGATCGTGTGGGACTTGCCTATGCGGGAGATACGATAGAAGTGATCATGAGCTACGCAGAGGGATGGACGAAGGTCAAATGGAACGGACAGACCGGATACATCAAGACAGATCTGATTAAGTAAATCAAACATCAAAACGGCTGCAGGTTGCGGATGCATTTACATTTGCATAATCTGTAGTCGTTTTTTCACAATCGGATGCATGACGGGGAGAAGCATGGATCAGAAAACAGAAGGAATTCGAATCAACAAATATTTAAGCGAGGCGGGGGTTTGCTCCCGCAGAGAGGCTGACCGTGCCTTGCAGGCAGGCTTGATTCAGATCGGTTCCCGTGTTGCGGTGCTGGGGGATCGCGTTTTTCCGGGGGATAAGGTCAGTTACAGGGGAAAACCGGTGACGATGGAATCGGAGCGTATTTTGATCGCTTTCCATAAGCCCCAGGGCATCGTATGTACCACCTCAAAAAAAGAGGGTGTCAATATTGTGGATTATATCGGATATCCAAAACGTATTTACCCCATCGGAAGGCTGGACAAGGATTCCACCGGTTTGATTCTGCTTACCAATGACGGGGATATTGTGAATAAGCTGATGCGGGCCGGTAATTATCACGAAAAGGAATATGTGGTGACTGTGGATAAGAGAATCACGAACGAATTTATTATGCACATGTCAAACGGCGTGGCGATTTTAGATACGGTCACCAGACCCTGCAAGGTGAGAAAAACCGGCGAACGGGAATTTCATATTATCCTGACCCAGGGATTGAACAGGCAGATCAGGCGGATGTGTGAGGCCTGTGGCTATCAGGTGAGGACGCTGAAACGGATCCGGATCATGAACCTGTTGCTGGGTGATCTGCCGGAGGGGACTTATCGCAATGTGACGCAAAAGGAATGGAAGGAATTGAAGCGGCAGCTTACACATTCTTCCAATGAAACGATACATGTATATGAGGAAAAACAGAATGGAACAAGCCTACACAAAAAGTGATTATGAGAAGCTTTGTCAGACCATCGATCAGCATATGAATTATTATTATAATGAAGATGCTCCGGTGATCAGTGACTTCGAATATGATGCCCTGATGCAAAAGCTAAAAAGCATGGAGGCAGAACATCCCCAGTGGATCAGCCCGGATTCGCCGACGCAAAAGATCGGAGGCACTGCAAAAAGAGAAGCCGGAGTGACTGTGACACACCATGTACCCATGCTCAGTATCCAGGATCTTTTTACAAAGGAAGAAGTGACGGCATGGATTGAGCGGGTGAAGGAGATGCATCCGGATGCCCGGTTTTCTGTGGAACACAAGATTGATGGGCTGAGTATGTCCCTGCGTTATGAGAATGGCCTCCTGACGCTGGCGGAGACGCGGGGGGACGGATTAGTGGGTGAGGATGTAACACTCAATGCCCGTGTGATCGGAGACGTGCCCCAGTCCATTAATGAAACGGATTATGTGGAGCTGCGGGGCGAGGTATATATGAGCCATGAGGATTTTGCCCGTTTTAATGAAATGCAGGAAAATCTTGGCAAAAAGACAGCAGCCAATCCGAGAAATTTAGCAGCCGGTACCCTTCGCCAGCTTGATCCGAAGATCACAAAGGAGCGGGGACTTCGCATGTTTGTTTTTAATGTGCAGGATGCCTCCGGAGCAAGTGCGTTTCTGATGGAAAACCATACGAAGGGTCTGGATGCGCTGGCGGCGGAGGGAGTATCTGTCGTGCCCCATGTATGCTGCGAGACGGCAGAGGAGGTTTTGGCTGCCATCGATGCCATCGGAGAGCATCGCAGCAATTATGATTATGATATTGACGGCGCAGTGGTAAAGATTGAGCAGATTGCTTACCGGTCTGATTTCCCTGCAGGCAGCAAATATTCCGATGGACATATCGCCTACAAATATCCGCCGGAAGAAAAAGAGGTGGAGATCGAGGCTGTAGAGGTAGGTGTGGGGCGAACCGGCAAGATGACCTTTCGGGCCAGATTTAAGGAACCGGTGCGTCTGTGCGGCACAAGCGTGACCTATGCGACATTGCATAACATAGATTATATTCAAAGCCTTGGAATCGATGTGGGCTGCAGAGCTATTTGCCGCAAGCAGGGGGAGATCATTCCTGCGATTGTCCGGGTGACAAAATCCACAGGGACGATTTTTCAGGCGCCGGAGGTTTGTCCGGTCTGCGGTCATCCGCTGATTCATCCGGAAGGGACTGCGGACATCTGCTGTGACAATCCATCCTGCCCGGCACAGCTGAAGCGTACGTTGTCCTATTTCGCCAGCCGTGATGCCATGGATATCAAGGCTCTTGGCGGCGCTTATATAGATACGCTGGTGGAACAGGGATATCTGAAAAATTTTACAGATATTTACCGGTTACGGGAGCATCGGGAAGAGCTGATTGAAAAAGGCCTGATCGGAAAAGAAAAAAATACGGACCGGATCCTTTTGGCCATCGAAGAGAGCAAGCAAAATTCTGCGGATCGTCTGCTTACCGGATTGGCGATTCGAAATGTGGGAAAGACCATGGCCAGGGAGATCATGAAGCATTTCTCCAATCTGCAGCAGCTGGCAGATGCCAGTGAGGAACAGCTGGTGCTCCTCCCGGATGTGGGAGCGGTCACGGCTCAGTGTATTGTTTCGTATTTTGCAGATGAAGAGAATAGGAGGCTTTTGGCTGAGGCGGCTGCCCTGGGCTTGCCCATGGAGGCAGAAGCGAGCCAGACGGGAGTCGCTCTTGAAGGACTGACCATTGTGATCACCGGTACACTGCCCACACTGGGGCGTTCCCAGGCCAAGGAGCTGATTGAGCAAAACGGCGGAAAATGTACCGGCTCTGTCAGTAAAAAAACGAACTATCTTCTCGCAGGAGAGGCAGCCGGCAGCAAGCTGGAAAAAGCAAAGGCCCTTGGAGTTCCTGTGATCACGGAGCAGGAGCTTTTAGCGATGATTGAATCGTCTGCACAAGGTTGATTTCATCGGCCGGTTCATATAGAATAACTACAGTGAAGAGGAGAACATATGCCTGTAAAGATTAAAAGTAATCTGCCCGCCAGGGAGATTTTGGAAAATGAAAATATTTTTGTGATGGACGAAACCCGTTCGGAACATCAGGATATTCGTCCGATTGAGATCGGTATTTTGAATCTTATGCCGCTGAAGGAGGACAATGAGCTGCAGACCCTGCGCTCACTGTCCAATACACCGCTGCAGGTCAATGTGACATTTATGACTGTATCCAGCCATGAATCGGCGCATACCTCACAAAAGCATCTGGATCAGTTTTATGTGACCCTGGAAGATATCAGGGATCGCAATCTTGATGGCCTCATCATTACCGGAGCTCCGGTAGAACAGTTCGATTTTGAAGAGGTGGATTATTGGGAGGAGCTTTGCGAGATCATGGACTGGGCCGATACCCATGTCACCAGCGTGCTGCATGTCTGCTGGGGCGCACAGGCCGCACTGTATCACTATTACGGGATCAAAAAACATCAGATGGATAAAAAAGTATTCGGCGTTTATGAGCATCGGGTCATGAACCGCAAGGTACCGCTGGTGCGTGGATTTGATGATTATTTTATGGCACCCCATTCGAGACACACGGAGATGAGCCGGGCGGATATTGAGGCCCAGGGAGATCTGACAATTCTCGCCGAATCAGAGGAGGCAGGTGTTTTTCTGGTTATTGACAATGCGGGACGCAGAATCTTTTTGATGGGTCATCCCGAGTATGATCGCCTGACGCTGCACAAGGAATATATGCGTGATAAGAGCCAGGGACTGCCCATCGAAGTACCGGTGAACTATTATCCGGATGATGACTGCACGAAAAAGCCTCGTCTGCAGTGGCGTTCCCATGGAAATATTTTATATTCTAACTGGCTGAACTACTACGTATATCAGGCAACGCCCTATGATTTTATTCATACCAGCGAGATTATAAGGAAATAGGGACAAAAATACTTTGAAAAACAGGGACATATGCGGTATACTATGTTCGTGCACGAAAGGGTGCTTCAATTATTGATTAAAGGACGGAAAAATTATGGCATTATTACAGGAATGGCAAAAGGTTGCCTATAATGAAAAGGCTGACAAAGGAAAGCTCCAGAAATTCTGGAACAATTATTTTTTATTAGAAAAGGGCATTTATGAAAAACTCTTAGATCACCCGGATGAGCAGGTTACGGGTACCGTCAAGGAGCTGGCTGAAAAATACGGCATCAGTATCATGGAGATGACAGGCTTTTTGGATGGCATCAATGATTCCCTCGTAGAGGCAAATCCCATCGATACCATGGAGGAGGATACCCAGGTCAATCTTATTTTCGACAAGGAAAAGCTCTACAAAAACATGGTAGATGCCAAGGCTGACTGGCTTTATGGTCTGCCGCAGTGGGATGAGATTTTCGACGCAGAAAAGAAAAAGGCACTGTATCTGGAGCAGAAGAAGTCCGGTACCGTTCGCCGTGAGGGAAAGAAGATCGGACGGAATGATCCCTGTCCTTGCGGAAGCGGTAAAAAATACAAGCAGTGCTGTGGCAGAAACGCCTAATTTTGTACTGGATTAAATACAATCTCCGTGCTTTACACATGGGGGAAAAAGCGGTAGAATTCTTAGATAATCAGAATAGTTGAGAACACGTAGAAGAGACTAACCAACTCTGAGTGCCCCCAATCCGGGCCGGTGATACCGTTATCATCAAAGAAGTGATCGTGACGAAGTATTCGTCCGGTAACTGGGGTGGAACCGCGAGCAATCGTCCCCGGTGTCAGGAAACTGACGCCGGGGATTTTTTATTATTTTATTAATAGAAGGAAGGAGTATACAATGAAGATTACATTAAAGGACGGATCCGTAAAGGAATACGACCAGAAAAAAAGTGTCTATGAGATCGCACAGGATATTAGTGAGGGTCTTGCACGGGTGGCATGTGCCGGAGAGGTGAACGGAGAGATCGTTGATCTGCGTACCGAAATCAGCGAGGACTGCGAACTGAATATTGTGACGGCCTCTGATCCTCAGGGCCTTCGTGTCATCCGCCACACGGCATCACATGTGCTGGCCGAGGCTGTCAAGCGGCTGTTCCCGGATGCGAAGATTACCATCGGACCTGCAATCGACGACGGCTTTTATTATGATTTTGATCATGAGCCCTTTTCCAGAGAGGATTTGGACAAGCTCGAGGATGAGATGAAAAAGATTATCAAGGAGGGCCATGAGATCAAGCGCTTCACCCTGCCCAGAGCAGAAGCGATTCAGTTTATGAAGGAAAGAAATGAGCCCTATAAGGTAGAGTTGATCGAGGATCTGCCGGAAGATGCACAGATCAGTTTTTACGATCAGGGAGGCTTTGTAGATCTGTGTGCCGGACCCCATCTGATGAGCACCAAGGGTGTCAAGGCTTACAAGCTTATTTCCTCATCCATGGCATATTGGAGAGGCGATTCAAACAAGGCACGCCTGCAGCGTATTTACGGAACAGCTTTCAATAAAAAGGACGAGTTAAAGGAGCATCTGGCAAAGCTGGAGGATGCAAAGCTGCGGGATCACAACCGTCTTGGCCGTGAGATGGGTTTGTTTACAACGGTAGATGTTATCGGTCAGGGTCTGCCGCTGTTTACACCCAAGGGCACCAAGATGATCATGAAGCTCCAGCGCTGGATGGAGGATTTGGAGGATAATGAGTGGGGCTATGTGAGAACCCGTACACCTCTGATGGCCAAGGCAGACCTGTACAAGATCTCCGGACACTGGGATCATTATAAGGAAGGTATGTTTGTTTTAAATGAGGATGCCGACGACAAGGAGACCATGGCGCTTCGTCCCATGACCTGCCCCTTCCAGTATTATGTCTATATGAATGAGCAGCATTCCTACCGCGATCTTCCCTATCGTATGGCAGAGACCTCTACACTGTTCCGCAATGAGGATTCCGGTGAGATGCATGGCCTGACACGTGTCAGACAGTTTACCATTACGGAGGCACATATCATTCTTCGCCCGGATCAGGCAGAGGAGGAGCTGACCAGATGTACAGAGCTGTGTCACTATGTCATGAAGACCCTGGGCATTGATGGAGATGTGACCTACCGTCTGTCAAAGTGGGATCCCAATAACAAAGAAAAATATTTGGGAGATGACGAATACTGGAACAACACCCAGCAGTATCTCCGTGATGTCATGGACAAGAACCACATTACCTATACGGAGGAAGACGGAGAGGCTGCCTTCTACGGCCCGAAGATCGATATCCAGGCCAAGAATGTCTATGGCAAGGAAGATACCATGGTGACGATCCAGCTGGATTGCGCCAGCGCTGAAAAATTTGGCATGTACTACATCGATGAAAAGGGCGAAAAGGTACTGCCCTGGATCATTCATCGTACCTCCATGGGCTGCTATGAGCGTACCCTTGCATGGCTTATTGAGCATTATGCAGGAAAATTCCCGACCTGGCTGTGTCCGGAGCAGGTACGTGTACTTCCGATCTCCGATAAGTATCTGGATTATGCAAACAAGGTTGCAGCAGAATTAAAGGCACAGCATGTGGATGTTACTGTAGATGAACGCTCCGAAAAGATTGGCTACAAGATTCGTGAGGCGAGACTTGATAAGCTGCCCTATATGCTGGTAGTTGGCCAGCAGGAGGAGGCAGATGGTACCGTATCTGTCCGCAGCCGTTTTGCAGGGGATGAGGGTGTTAAGCCGTTAGACGCATTTATCGCCCAGATCTGTGAGGAGATCCGTACCAAGGCGATTCGTGAAGAAGTTCCCCAGGAGCAGAAATGATTTCATACGGAGGAGTAGAGACGTATGAACATGAATATTAATTTTCCGCATCTTCATATTTATCTGGAACATGTGGGAAAAACGATCTATATCGGAGACTTTAAGATCGCATATTACGGACTGACGCTGGCCTTTGCCATGCTGATGGGACTGGTGGTTGCAACCCGGATGGCAAAACGAACCGGCCAGAATGAAGAGGACTATGTTGATCTGGCCATCATCGCCATCATTTGTTCTCTGATCGGTGCCAGAATCTATTATGTTGTATTTGCATGGGATCTCTACAAGGACAATCTGCTGCAGATTTTTAATCTGCGGCAGGGCGGACTCGCCATCTACGGAGGAGTCATCGCGGCGATTATTACCACATTTTGTTTCTGCAAAAAAAAGAAGCTGCGATTCCCGCTGGTGTGTGATACCGCAGGCTTGGGACTTGTCACGGGTCAGATCATCGGACGATGGGGGAATTTTTTCAACCGGGAATGCTTTGGAGAATATACAGATGGCCTGCTGGCTATGCAGCTTCCGGTCAATGCGGTGCGCCAATCAGAGATCACGGAATCGATCGCGGCGCATATCCTTACCATTGACGGCGTGGAGTACATTCAGGTGCATCCTACTTTTTTGTATGAATCGCTGTGGAATCTGGCATTGCTTTTATTCCTTATATGGTATACCCGCCGCAAACGATTTGACGGAGAGGTCTTCCTCATGTATCTGTGCGGCTATGGCATCGGGCGATTCTGGGTGGAGAGCCTGCGTACCGATCAGCTGCTGCTTCCGGTGATCGGCGTTCCGGTATCCATGGTTGTAGCTGCTGTTATGGCGGTGACCGCTGTCATATGGATTGCGGTTGTGCGAAGAAAACTAAAACAAAATAAGATCGAACATGAAGAGACAGAGGATTGATTCCCCTGTCTTTTTCTTTTGTATAGAAAATTGCATTTTTTATACAGTAAAAATGCGAAAAAACATACGTTCCATTGATTTTTTTCCATGAAAAGCGTATAGTAGGGGTAGTTAGTGGAGAGAAGTGGTTGATATGTGGAGAAAAGTGGTGGATAAGTTCACAACTTTGTGAATAAGTCGCATAAAAACCGATGAGGGCGCGGAATGTTTACTGGTGAGTACAAGCATAGTATAGATGCAAAAGGCAGAGTGATCGTCCCCTCTAAGTTTCGTGAGCAGCTTGGAGAGGAGTTCGTCGTGACAAAAGGTCTCGACGGCTGCCTTTTTGTCTACCCCAAAAGTGAATGGGAAGGAATCGAGGAAAAATTCCGTGCATTGCCTTCGAATGCACAGACCCGTCGGTTTATGAGATTTTTCTTTGCTGGTGCCACTACCTGCGAAGTGGATAAGCAGGGACGGATTCTGATTCCCACAAATTTAAGAGAACATGCTGCACTTCAGAAGGATATTGTATCAGCGGGTGTATTGAATCGTGTGGAGATCTGGGATTTGAACCGCTGGGAGGAGAGCAGCAATTTTGATGATATGGATGAAGTTGCAGAGCATATGGCAGAGCTGGGACTCAGCTTTTAGAGGGAGGTACAGTCATGGAATTTAACCATACCTCCGTGCTGCTGACGGAGACAATTGAACAGCTGCATATCAAACCGGATGGAATCTATGTGGACGGAACACTGGGCGGCGGCGGCCATGCACTGGAGGTGCTGAAGCGGTTATCCGGGAAAGGCCGGCTGGTAGGCATTGATCAGGATGCAGATGCATTGCAGGCGGCGGGAGAACGGCTGAAGGATTACGAGGGCCGGCTGACCATCGTTCGAAGCAATTACGCGGATATGGCAAAAGAGCTGGAAGGGCTGGGCATCAGTGGCGTAGACGGAATTGTGCTGGATCTGGGGGTATCTTCCTTTCAGCTGGACACACCGGATCGCGGTTTTACCTACCGGGTGGAGGACGCACCCTTGGATATGCGTATGGATCAGCGCTCCTCACTCACTGCAAGAGATATTGTCAATAGCTACAGTGAGGGCGAGCTGTACCGGCTGATCCGGGATTATGGAGAGGATCGCTTCGCAAAAAATATCGCAAAGCATATTGCCGCAGCCAGACAGGAAAAGCCCATTGAGACTACGGGAGAATTGAATGCCATCATAGAAGCATCCATTCCAAAAAAAGTGGCAAAAACAGGAGGACATCCGGCAAAACGTACCTATCAGGCTATTCGGATTGAATGCAATCATGAGCTGGACGTACTGCGGGAGCATCTGGATGAAATGATTGATCTGCTGAATCCCGGCGGAAGGATCTGTATTATCACATTCCATTCTCTGGAGGACCGGATCGTAAAGACGATTTTTAAAACCAGTGAGCATCCCTGTACCTGCCCGGCAGATTTTCCGGTTTGTGTATGTGGAAAGGTATCCAAGGGACGGGTGATTACCAGAAAACCCATTTTACCGTCTGAAGAAGAAATGGAAGAAAATCCACGTTCGAAGAGTGCAAAGCTTCGCGTGTTTGAAAAAGCATAGAAAAAGAAAGAATTGGTGCATAGAAGCACCGGCAATGAGGGGAAACATTATGAGAGATTCAGGACGAGATTACCGACACATGACTTACATTGAGGGAAATGTTGTGCGTCGCATGGATGCAATGCCGGATGACTGGGAGCAGGAGCAGGAGAGAAGAAAAAAGCAGGAAGATTATGAGCAGAAGCTGCGTCAAAAGCGGCGCAGACAGCGTGCAATTGCCCGACGCAACCAGGACCGTGCTCTTGTGATGAATCGGAGTTATGTGGTATTTTTGACATTTGCGGCAATTATTACTTGCCTTACAGCAATACTTTATATTAAACTACAGTCAGATGTCACCATACATCTGAACAATATTGCGGCACTGGAGACCAGTGTCAATGAGCTGAAGACTGAAAATGATGCGACGGACAAGCGTCTGGCGACAGCCATGCAGATGGAGACAGTAAAGGAAGAAGCGATGAATGAGCTGGGGATGAACTATCCCACCGAGGATCAGATCGTGACCTACAGCATTGACCGCGCGGATTTTATGTCACAGTATGGTGAAATACCGGAGTAAAGTGAGATAAAGAGTTTTGGCAAAGCAAAAAAGATTTACGATTGCGATGAAAAAGAAACTGATTTTTTTGTTTCTTTTCATCAGCGCAGCACTGATGGGACTTGTATGCAGATTGATCTACATACAGTACGTAAAAGGTGCGACCTATGAACGGATTGTTCTTTCCCAGCAGGAGTACGATAGCGAGACGATTCCTTATCGGAGAGGAGATATCCTTGATGCAAATGGAACGATTCTGGCTACCAGCACGGACGTATACAATCTGGTATTGGACTGCAAGGTACTCACCAGCGATGTGAGTGGCGAACAGCCCTATCTGGAGCCAACACTGACGGCATTATTTGCCTGCTATCCGGAACTGGATGAGAGCGAGGTACGAAGCCTGGTGGAAGATTCTCCCAACAGTCAGTACAACGTACTCATTAAAAAAATGAGCTATGAGGAGATGTCGAAATATACGACTCTGGCGGAGGATACCACCAATCATCCGAATCTAAAGGGCGTATGGTTTGAAAAGTCTTATATCAGGTCGAATCCCTATGGCTCACTGGCCAGTCCCGTGATTGGTTTTACCAGGTCGGATAATGTGGGCATGATTGGTCTGGAGAGCTACTATGATGATGTGCTCAGCGGGACCAACGGACGGAGATTCGGATACCTGAATTCCGACAATGATCTTGAAAAAACAGTGCGTGAGGCAGTGGACGGCAATTCCATCGTGACGACACTGGATGCGAATCTGCAGAGCATTGTTGAGAAAAAAATACAGGAATTTTGTGAGACCTTTGAAGATAATCAGCGGGAAGGAGCTGCCGCCAGCAATATTGGCGTGCTGATCATGAATCCTCAAAATGGCGAGGTACTGGCCATGGCTCAGTATCCCACCTTTGATCTGACGAATCCATGGGATCTGTCCGATCTGTACACAGAGGAAGAACTCTCATCTATGACAGAGGAAGAGATTGACGATGCCAGAAACCGTATGTGGACGAATTATTGTGTTTCTTCCACCTATGAGCCGGGTTCTACGGCGAAGCCTTTTACGGTAGCATGCGGATTGGAGACCGGGACGCTGACCGGCAATGAGACCTTTGTATGTGACGGATCGGAAACCATCTCCGGACATAAGATTCACTGCGTGAATGTCTACGGACACGGCGTGGAGACAGTAGAAGGAGCATTGATGGATTCCTGCAATGACGCATTGATGCAGATGAGCTATCGCATCGGTGTGGACAATTTCTGCGAATTCCAGAATATTTTTGGCTTTGGTCTGCGCACGAATGTGGATCTGCCGGGCGAGGCGCGTACCGATTCGCTGATCTATCATGCGGAGGATATGAAGACAGTGGATCTGGCTACCAATTCCTTTGGGCAGAACTTCAATGTGACCATGATTCAGATGGGCGGTGCATTTTCCTCCCTGGTAAACGGTGGAAAGTACTACCAGCCTCACCTGTTAAAAAAGGTTCTGGATGAAACCGGAAATGTGGTAAAGACAGTAGATCCGGTACTGATCAAGCAGACGGTTTCAGAGGAAACCAGCGAACAGATCAGAGGTTATCTGTATAATACTGTGGAGGACGGCACTGCCCGCTACGCAAAGGTGGCGGGCTATTCCATGGGTGGAAAGACCGGAACGGCACAAAAGTCGGTGGGCGGAAGCAAGGATGAAAGCAATTATCTTGTATCCTTTATTGGCTTTTTGCCTGCGGACGATCCGCAGCTTCTCATCTATACCGTTGTGGATGAACCCAATGTCTATGAGCAGTCACACAGTACCTTCGCGCAGAATCTGACCCGTGAGATTTTAGAGGAAGCGCTGCCTTATCTGAATATTTATCAGGATGAGAAGATCAAGAAGGATGATCTTACGGCGGATGAGACGGATATGCTCACAGGACTGGACAACGTGGTTTTAAGTACAAATGGCGGGGATCAGACCGCAGACCAATCGGAGAGCGAGACGTAAGCATGAGAGGAATATTAGAAAGAAGGATTAAGAAATGAAGCTTGACCAGATAGATGGATGTATAGCGGCACTTTTGATTGCATTTGCCATCAGTGCCATTCTTGGACCGCTACTGATTCCATTTTTACGCAGATTAAAGATCGGCAATACAGAGCGTGAGGAGCTGAAAAGTCATCAGGTAAAAAACGGAACCCCCACCATGGGCGGCCTGATGTTTCTGGTGGCGATTACCGTGACGAGTTTTTTGTTTTTAGGTGAAGACAGTGAGATCCTGCCGATTTTGCTGGTGACGCTGGGCTATGGACTGATTGGTTTTTTTGATGATTATTTGAAGGTTGTATTGAAGCGTTCGGATGGTTTGCTTGCATGGCAAAAAATGCTCTGCGAGATTTTCGTGACGGCCTTGTTTGCGGATTATCTGGTGCAGGCACATATGCCCCTTACGATGCGCATTCCATTTAGCGGTGGGATGGAGCTTGATCTTGGCTGGCTGGCGTTTCCGGTCATGTTTTTAGCAGTCATCGGTACAGTCAACGGCGTGAATTTTACGGATGGCCTGGACGGACTGGCCAGCACAGTGACCATTGTAGTAGCTGCCTTTTTTGCAGTGGCAGCCTTTATGCTGGGCAGTGGGATTTCTCCTATTTGTGGAGCAGTCGTAGGTGCATTGCTGGGCTTTTTGTTGTATAATGTGTATCCGGCTCGTGTGTTTATGGGAGATACCGGCTCGCTGGCACTGGGAGGTTTTGTGGCTGCGACAGCATATATGCTGCAGCTGCCGATCTTTATTCTAATCGTTGGACTGA
>CAVITM010000022.1:0-18951 GCA_963645455.1 Moraxellaceae bacterium
TCTTTCCCTTTGATTATACTTATTCGCCGATGCGGTTACAAGGAGAATTTCGTTTCATGATTTCCTAATATACGTAGCTGTACACGCCGGCACCAACCACATGTGTCTCCCCATTTTCCAGGCAGATCTCTGCCTCACAGTTATCCGGTATCTGGAACCGGTAATGCAGGCCATCCTTCTCATATTTCCAGCTGCTGTCTATTTTTCCAAAGGGAGACTGATAGCTGCAGTCCACAAATCCCAGGGCTTTGCTGGTCTGCGGCGCGATCAAAATCTTCCCATCCTTTAGCCGGATTCCTGCTGCTGTGTCCATCAGCCAGCCCACTATAGAACCATAGGAATAATGATTAATAGAGGCGTTTCTGCTTCCGTCTGTCCCGTAGGCATCCCAGTTTTCCGGGACTGTGGTAGCCCCACATTTTACAGGATAGAGCCAGCCGGGGCATTTCTCATTCAGCAGCAGTTTATAGGCAGTCTCAGTGTATCCGTAATCAGACAGTGTCCTGCAAAGCTCATGGGTTGTAAGGAACCCGGTATTCAGGCAATACTCCGATTGCACCACCAGCTGGTTTAGCTGATCTGCCAGCTTCTGCTTCGTCATCTGATCCACAAGATTCAATGCAATAGGACGGATATAACGACACATTCTTTTCGAAGGCTCCTCTGTTTCCGGCAGATACTCCGGTTCCTCCAGAGCAGCACTGAACACATCGGTGTTATTTCCCCAGTGGGCGCTTCCGCCAGCTTTTTTCCATTTTTCATAGCCTGCGGATATGGGCACATGATTTTTTATAAAAGCGTTTTCATATGCTTTTTTGGCATATTCGGAAATCTTTTTGTAATCCACAGACTCTCTGTATCCGGCAGCTTTTAATCGCTTAGCCTCTTCTGACATGATTTCACAGCCATATGCCAGATAAGCAGTAGCCACCTCCGGATTGCCATGGGCTCCGGAATACATCAGCTCCTCCATACAGTTGACATCAGGTTCTGCCCATTCTCCCCAGTGAAAACCAGTATCATACAAATATTCTTTCCATGGATTTTTCTCATTTTCAGGTCTGGTTTCTGTCGCCGCTCTGTCGATACAGAATTGCAGCCAGTTGCGGATTTTTTCATAATTTTCGTCAAACACGCGATAATCGTTGTACCGCTCTCCCAGCTTCTGCGGAAGGATCTCAAAGCTGTCGCTCCATCCCGCAGCACCGTCAATTGCCCCCATTGGTCTGCAATCTGCCACGATCTGTTTCACGCAGCCATTTTCTCCCTGGCTTGCCGCCTGGTTTTCAATAAATTTGTGCACCATAGGATAGGCTTCCATGAGATACTGGAAGGTGTGGATATAGGTTACAATATCTCCGGTAAATCCGCTTTTTTCTCTGGTAGGGCAGTCAGTGGGAATATCGATGAGGTTGCCCTTGATGCTCCACAGTGCGTTATGGTACAACTGGTTCACCAGAGGATGGCCGCACTTAAAATCGGCGAGAATTTCCAGATCGGAGTATACCGCATGAGCCTTAAAATTCTCTGGATTTATTTCCCTTGGTCCTTCCACCTTCACATACCGAAATCCCATAAAAGTCCCAAATGCCTTAAAATGATTCCGCCCTGCTTTCGCCTTATAAATAATTTCCTGGGCACAGTAAAAATTTGTGCTCTGAAAATTGCTGTTGCAGAAATTCCCCTGGGCATCCAGGGTTTCCCCGTGGGTAAATTTCCAGCTTTCCCCAGCCTTGCATTCCATGTCAAATTCTATATAACCGGCGATATTTTGCCCAAAATCAAGAATTGTCTCACCCTTCGGAGAAAATATAAGTTCTGGAGAAAAACACTCCTGCTCCAGTACCGGCGGGCAGTTTGAGCAGACCAAATTGTCATAACCAAAGTCAGCAGGCTTCACATTATGCCAGTGATATTCTTCCCTTTCCCTGCCGGCATCGTAAACCTCTCCCATCATCAGATCCGTTTCTCTCACCGGACCTTCCTGGGTTGCCTGCCAGGTTTCATCGGTTGCACATATCACAGCGCCATCCGCTTCCAGCTGTGCCAGAAAAGCTACGTCCTCACCCCAGCCGTTTTTCACGCCATCATAGGTGACTGTTCCGCGCCACCAGCCGTTTCCGATGATGGCCGTTATGGTATTCTCCCCTTTTTGCAAAAGGGAAGTCACATCAAAAGTCTGATACTGAAGTTTCTGCACATACTCTGAGGTTCCCGGCGCCAGAACAAAGCCTTTTACTTCTTTTCCATTGATCAGCACCTGGTAAATCCCATGAGCCGTTGCATACAGTCTTGCCGTTTCCGGCAACCGCTCCAAGGTAAAATGCTTTTTCAGATATGACGCCGGGCGCTCCCTGGCAGAATCCGGGGTTTCCAGTTCCGGATTGGCCCATCCAGCCTTCCAGTCGCCAGGCGTAAGGAGTCCCATTTCAAAGCAGATTCCGCTGGCGCCATCATCTTCTTCTCCCCACAGCCGGACTTCCACCTGCACCATTTCGCGGCTCTGAAAATCCGCTTCCAATATGCACTTCATCTCCCGGCTTTCCACTTTTCCGCTGTCAAAGTTGGTTCCCTTGTTTCCAATTGCTTTCACCTGGAAGGCGCGCTGCACTTTCGCCCCTTCTACATTCCAGGTAATCTGCGGTCTTCGAATATCGATCACCGTGGGAAACGCTCCGCTTCCCTTTAAGTATTCCACTCTGATTCTCTTTGGTTGGATCATATGGCATCTCCTGAAAATTTATGTAAATCTACTTATCCCTGCGCTTGGCCAGTACTGCGATTCCTTCTTTGCCGGGCAGCGACAGTTTCACCTTGCCGCTCGCACCTGTGAGGATGGTCTTTCTGGTCATCTCCCACACATCCAGCACTTCCACATCATAGGTGTGATCTTCCGGAAGCTCCAGATCGCCTTCAGCGGTGCAATGCCTTCCATAATAAGCCAGATAAGCGTCCTCTCCGCAATGTCCGGTATAAATACGGGTATCCTTCGCCAATCCGCGAACCACCTCCACTGCACGCTCCATGGGAAGACGCAAAAGGGCGCGGATGAAATCATCCTGCGGAAGCTCGATCTCCCCATTTTTCGCAGCAATGATAAGCTCCGGCGTTACCAGAGTATTTGCAACCGGTTCTAATGGGCCGGGAAGCTCTTCTATGATTTCACGAAGGAAGCCAATTCTTGCAGGAGACTGACCCACCAATCTGCCGCCTTTTCCCCACCAGAGCGTATCCGTGTCATTCATATAAGTCTCGCCGTGGGTTCCATAACCGCCCATGACACAGCAAAGCCAGAATCTATGGACTTCCTCGAAAGCAGAAAGGTTTCCCCAGTGGCAGAAAATATTTCCCTCATAACCGAACTCATCCATAAGCACCGGTTTGCCATACTGTCCCATGAGATTTTCCACCTCTGTAACATCTCCCTGGACGGAGCAGTGGGTCACATTTTTGCTGCTGTAATCATAGGCTTCCAGCATGTAATGGCAGCTGAGCATATGTCCGTAAACATCTGTTTCACTGATATAATTTTCAATGCATGCCCAGTCCTCTTTGGAAAAAGCAGTCATACAGTCATACTCATTTGCCAGGCTCCACCATACATTTGGATAAGCAGCCAGCCGCGCCAGAAGATAAGTCAGATAAGGCATGTACTGCTCTTTTGTCATTTTCGAAAAGCCCCACCAGTCATAGGGATGGAACAGGATCAGATCTACCTGGATCCCATGTTGGTCAAAGGTCCGGAGCATCTCGTCCATGGCGTCCCAGAATCTCATGCAGGGGCGATGAAAATCGAAGCTGCCATCCTTATTTTTTTCAAAAGCAAAATACTCCGGCTCATTCTCGTTGAACACATAATGCTTCGGGAAAAGGCAGGTACGGATCTTGTTAAAGGGGGAATGCAGCATGGTATCCATGGTCTGGGCCATCAACTCTTTTGGCTGGTGCATCATGGCATAAACGGTAGTTCCAAACGTGCGGCAGATGATGCCATCCTCATACTTCATTGCAGTTCCATCCGGTTTTACCACTCCATGGTGGATTCCATCGGTACATGGTTGACACACTTCTTTTCCTTCAGCTGAAAAAAGGCCCGTCACCTTCCACGCTACCTCTCCGGTTTCCTGTGGCAGATAACGGATCTCATAATGACAATCTCCGGCATAAAAGCCGGAGATCTTCTTTGTCATTCCATTGCAGGTAAATGTTGCGGTCAGATCAATCTCTGACCAGGAGCCCTGGGGCTCTGCGCCCTCAAATTTTAATGTAAATGGTTTGTACTGAATCATATTTTCTCCTTCAGAATGCATTTACTCTACCACGATCCGTACACGGTCAATGTTTCTCACCTGGGTAAACACATCCTTTTTATTTCCATTTCTCTGTGATCTTACTTTTACTACTGCAAAATAAGTGCCCGGCTCCAAAAAGCTGTGCTCTGTTTTTGCAATTCCCTTTGTGCCGCCATCAGTCAGCTGGAACTGGCCTTTGTAGGGAAAATCCGTCTCACCCTCAAAGCTGTATTCCACAGATGTGAGCATTCCGGCATTCTCCGGAACCTCTGCCTGGGCTGTAAAATTCACACGCTCGCCAACTTTTACATGTGCACATTTCTCTCCGTTCGCAAAGAAATGTACCACCGGCTGGATTCCGCCGCGCTCCCCGGCAGTTTCACCGACTTCCACATGTCCTACATTTACATGGTAATTGCTGGAAGGTAGAGGCGCCTGATCCTTTTCTACCCATGCAGCCAGATCGATCAGTGCCTGCCACAAGCCGGACAAATAGGTAGTGACATGCAGCTCATCCATGGAATCTCTCTGATCGTCGTGAAGAACATTGTCGAAATACCACAGACGGCAATAATCCTCATCCTTTCCGTCATGTACAGAAGCCACTTTTCTTCTGTACCAGTCCGCCTGCCATGGATAAGCCTGCTCATCCATGAGCGCTGCCACGATCATTATTTTTCCCTGGATAAAGCCGTTCTGCTCACATCCCGGTCCTTTTCCGCAAAAAATCGGACCCACCAGCATGTTTTGCTGGGGATATAAGGGCTCACCATTCTCATCACGAAACTGATCCCAGGCATGATAATCAGCAGAGGGAACCTGGTGTCTGTGGTAGGTCTGAATGGCAATGTAATCGGAATTGTCCAGATGGACAGGATCCCCCATTTCTGCCATCGTCAAGGTTTCCAGAATGGGATCCATGCCAAAACCTTCTGTAATATAAACTCTGTGTTCAGCGATCCGTCCAATCTGAAGCTTGCGGCCCTTTGCCTTGCCTTCTGTAAATTCAAGAACGGCACCTTTCAGATAAAGATCCTCATTCTGAGGAACCTCATCCAGCTCCAGCCAGGGCTCTTCCGCTGCGAGATCGCTGCTGATCATCTTTTTCCAGGCATCATTGACACCATTACGGTCATCTATGCCCCCTAAAAGCTGTTCTTTTTTCCCAGGGACAAAGAGAAGCCTGATTTTGGTATCCATGCAGATACGGTCTTTTACTGCATTTCCCTGTGGATCTGCTCCCAGATATCCGGGTGTGTTCCAGTAATTTTCAAAATAGACAGGATCCATTTCCTTCACGCCCGGTGCAAGAACCGGAAGTGCGCCATCGTTTAAGTCTGCACTTGCAAACCAGCTCTTTAAGGGATAACCAAATAAGGTAACCTCTTTTAAAGCGCGCTTCTCTTCTTCGTTTAATTCCTCGTAAGGATCTCCGCTTCCCCCTGCATCTACCGCATCGATGATCTTTCCAATCTTATGGCGAAGAATTCTCTCTGCATAAGCCCTTGTGGTCTGGCAGTTTGGAATGGCGTAGGGGGACCCGATCACATAAGGGACTGCGCCATCAAATGCCTTTGTGTTCTCGATGCAGGCAATGGTGCGGTAACCGCCTCCGCTGCCTCCATATACATAACCGTAGGGACGATGCTCATAACCATACACCTTCTGTGCCATTTTTCTGGAAAATTCCGCGCTGGCCGCGCTGGAACGGTAGGTCATGGTGTGATCATCTGTGTTGGTAAACGCGGCTCCGGAGCCCATATTGGACTCCACATAATAAGCGCCGTGGGTAATACAGAAGCCGATTTTATCATTTTCCCCCTCTTTATCCAGTGAGGCCAACTCTTCCTCTGGTCCCGGGAAGGGGGATAAATACTGGTAAAATCTTCCCTCATAGGCTTCTTTTTCAGGAAAGCAAAAAGAAAACTTTACTGCTGTCCCTTCAAATCCGCCATGCATGTAACGGTATGGAATCTCCCTTCCGTCCTCCATTTTCCGCAGGCGGTTTTCGTCAATGTCAATGTATCCGTTCTGAAACTGCTGGTCTGTTTTTGCGTCGTAAATCTCTCTCATGATCTGTGCCTCCCGGAAAATTATTCCTGGGCTCCGGCTTTTGCCTGCTCAGCAGCTGCTCTCCTTGCTTCGTTGTCAACTTTGATCTGGGGCATCAGCTTGTCAAGCTTGTACAGTTTCAGAGAGAATGCCGTAAGTGCATACAGAACCATGGGGATCAGGCTGTAAAGCAGGCGGATCATAGTGATCGCACCACCGGGCATGCTCTCAGCTTCTCCCGTATATCCAACCAGGGAAAGAATCACTCCCAGCGCGCCTGTACCAAGTGCTGCACCGACTTTACTTCCGAAGCTGTTAAAGCTGCTCATGGTTCCCTCCATACGGGGAATGCCTTTCCACTCATTGAAATCTGCACATTCAATGATCACAAGGGGAATCAGCATACTTGCCGGAATTGTTCCGGCTCCGCTAAACACAGCACCAATCATCAGAAGAATCATGTTGGAACCGGCAAAGAAGTTGATCAGATAACCAACTGCCGATACCATAAATCCAACAAACATCAGTTTAATTGTGGAGAATTTGGAAATCAATTTAGGGAAAATAAATGCCAGAGGGATTGCAACCATCTGGGCAAGATAAGTCACTCCCATAAGTCCTACGTTTCCAACAACATAGGTGAAATAGTACACGTTGACACCCATATTGCAGACAAAATTGAAAATAAATGACATTACTGTAATAAGAAGAATATATTTATCCGTTTTCAGAACAGTAACTATGTCCTGCACCTTTAATTTTTCTCCCTGCTGCGCTGTTACGTCTACATCATATTTTTCTTTTACGAAAAGCATACGCAGGATTCCAATGGCAGCAAGGGGCACTGCAAACATCAGTACCAGTCTGCTCCATCCGGATGCTGAGGTTGCGATGGTTCCCATTAAGGTGGGGAATGCTACGTTGAATACAACTGCTGCCAGCATAGTAACAACACTGCCATAGGATGTCAGTTTTACGATCTGGTTCTCTTTATACGCACGTACCATGTAGGGTGTCTGGTTTGCATTTAAAAAGGTGTAGCAAATCGACTGTGCCAGTGCATACATAACAAAAATCCATACACATTTTACAGTAGTACTCAAAGACTCCGGACAGGAGAATAACAGCCAGGTGCAAAGCCAGAGACCAATGATAAAAATCTCATAAGGCCTGGCTTTTCCCCATTTTGTCTCAGTCCGGTCAACGATAAATCCGGCTACTACATCGGTAATACCGTCAAACACTTTACTTGCTACAAGAATCAGGCTGACTGCTGCTGCCGGGATCTTCAAGGTATCTGTGGCATAGATCATCAGATATCCCAGCATCAGTACTACGATGGAAGTGGATATGCCACGGCTCTGCCAGAGCATCAATCCGCCAAATCCAATCCTGTCATCCTTGTTTTGTTTTACTTCCTTTACCTTTTTCATTTGTTTCTCCTTTCACGTTTCACGAAATGTGGAGTCTGGTTTTGCTCCTTTAAGGTAAATTCAGTGTAATATACAATTTTCAAAGCACAGGTATCTGTTTTAGTGATTGGTTATATTTTTTTGACATTTTTTTCGGTGAAAAAGAATAAAAATACCGAAACGCTAATTTTTGCACCGCCCACATCCTTTACGCAGTCTACGCTCTGCGTCCGGCATGTTCCCGAAACTCTGCCGGGGAAATTCCGGTGATCTCCCGAAATACTTTGCTGAAATAATTGCGGGTTCCAAAATGCAGAGAATCACTGATCTCCTGGATACTTTTTGTTGTAGTGATCAGCATGATCTTGGCATATTCAATCCGCGTCTGTTTGATGTAATCCGTTACCTTGATTCCCATTTCTTTATTGAATTTCTTGGTAAAATAGTAGGTGGTATAGCCCAGCTCTTTGGCTATGGATTCTACCGTCAGCGGGCACAAAACATTGGCGCGGATATAATCGCAGCATTCCCGGGTTGCCCTGGAGATCAAGGGATTTTCCTTGCCCTCACGCACACGGTTTACGTATTCGTCCAGCATGTTGCCCATAATATTTTTTAATTCTGTGACCTTTTTACATTCTTCAATGGTGCCTGCCGCCCGCAGTTCAATCTCCTTGGCTGCACGGATGGACACCCCGCCTTCCATTGCAGCCCTGCTGCACAAGGCATTAAAAACAAGCAATGTATTTTTCCAGTCACGAAGTGCGTCTCCGGTATCACTGATAAAGCCGCTGTTGGAATTGCTCTGTTTTTCCAGAATCTCTGTGTAAGCCGGGTTGCCGTCACGGACTGCCTGGAGGATCAGTTTTTCCCCTGTGATCACCCGCTCCGGATTCAGTTCCCGCAGCTCTTCAATGGGCTGGTCAAACGCTGGATGTTCGCTATCGTTTTCTCCATAATAAATAAAATCAGAGGTCTGTATTTTTTCAGAAGTCAGGGTAAAATGCAGCATTTTCCCATATTGATTCAAGGAGGTCATGGGAATCACCGGCACGTTTGCCAGGGTGCGCATCATCTGGCGCTGCATGTGTACAGAATTCACCCGCTCCCGTAATGCGCTCTCAATGTGTGTCACAGAAGTCTGGCTAAGGAACATAGGTCCAAGAACGATCAGCATGGAAGGAGCGTCCTCTTCGTATGCATACTCTCCCATCCATACCAGTCCCAGCGGATCACTGATCATAAAGGGGCGGCGCATTTCTGACTTATGTTGTTCCATAATTTCCAGACATTTCCCCAGCTGGAAAAAGCCCAGAAATTCTTTTTCCAAAACGCAGGTGGAGTACATCAGGCCTGCATTCGGCACGAAACACCAGGTGCCAAGGTTGGCTGCCGCATTGACCTGTCCGGCGAAAATTCGAATCCGTATCCCCACTGCATATTCTTCCAGATTATCCATTTCTTCTGTGTATCCCATAAGTATCTTCCCCTTGCTTTTCATTGGTAACGATTCAGCCTCCATTGGCAAAATCGTTGCCTGACTCTGAATCGTTACCTTTATTGTAAATAATTCAAGGGGGTTTTTCTATAGGAAAGTTCACTTATGTGTATACCGGACGCATGGATCTGGTCATCTTATACGTAATTTCATATAATCCTGGTTCCAGGATGCAGATTCCGTTCTCCACATTTGCAGTAATCGGATTACCCTTATCTGCCAGGATTTTCTCCGGTACATATGGCAGTTTCAACTCTGCTTTTCCGCCAAAAGGCACCTCTGCATTTACATGAATTTCATCTGCCGAAAGCATTTTCCAGCCACATTTGTAAGTACCGCATGTTGACTCATAAGATGCAGTCATAAATCCAAGCTCCAGGTTCGGCGTCGGTTCCATGGATACCCTGCGAAGTCCCGGTGCCCGGTCCATGGTGTTGATTCCTGCCCCATGGCGGAACATCCACTCTACAATAGATCCGTAGGAATAGTGGTTCATGCTGTTCATACCGATGCCGGAAATAGTTCCATCCTCCAAAAGGCTATTCCAACGCTCCCATACGGTGGTTGCGCCAAGCTTCACTTCGTATAACCAACCCGGATATTCTTCATTGAGCAGCAATCCGTAGGCAATGTCTTCCATTCCATGATCGGACAGGATATTGCACATTAAGGGAGTGCCTACAAATCCGGTTTTCAGCTTTCCGTCATTCTCCTCATAGAGCTTGCGAAGCTGTTTTTTTACCAGCTCTTCATTGCAGGAAAGATTGTATTTCAGGGTAAGTAAAAGGGCCGTCTGGGTCTTAATGCAGCAGCGTCCTGTAGGACTGTAATACTCCTTTTTCACAAGATCAAACTGCTCATCAGACAGCTTCTGGTACTCTTCCTGCTCCGCCTTTTTGCCAATGACCCCTGCTGCCCTTGCTACCAGTCCCGCACTGATGGCATAGTACAGATTCGCGATAAATTCCTCGTCAGTTCCGCCCATAACGGTCTCCGGCCCCATGTTTGGATTGTCCAGGGCCAGCCAGTCTCCATAGTGGAACACATAGCGCCAGCCATGGTTGTCGCCATCCACTTTGCGTATATAATCCACCCAGCTTTTCATGCTCTCAAACTGGTCTTCCAGAATACTTTTATCACCGTAAAAAAGGTACAGATTCCATGGCATGATGCAGGCGGAATCTCCCCATACGCAGGCTGTGCTGTCCAGTCCCGGGGAAGGTACCACATCCGGCACTTTTCCACCTCTGTGGGACTGTTCCTTTCCCATGTCGTACAGATATTTTGCATAAAAAGCGTAAGTGTCTTCCAGATAGGTGGCAGTGGGGGAAAATACCTGTGCATCTCCGGTCCAGCCCAGGCGCTCATCCCGCTGGGGGCAGTCCGTAGGAACATCGATAAAGTTACTTTTCAGTCCCCATCGGGCATTTTCAGCCAGACGGTTTACCAGTTTATTTCCTGTTGTTATCTGTCCAGCTTCCTCCATCTGACTATAAAGGGCGATGCCTGTAAAGTCTTCTTTTTTCAGGTCATGGACACCTTCTACCTTCACATAACGGTAACCAAAGTAGGTGAAATGCGGCATCAGCACATGGGCTTCACCGTCTGAAATATAGATATATTCCGATTTGGCGCTGCGGAGGTTTTCGTTATAGAAATTGCCCTTCTGCATCACTTCGCCGGTCTGGATATGGATCTTTGTGCCCTTTGGTTCATGTACACGAAGGGTGAAAATTCCGGCAAATTCCTGTCCCAGATCCAATACTTCCTCTCCTGCGGGCGTATGGATCAGCTCTACCGGTTGGAAGGTTTCATGCATTCTCACCGGAAGGCTCATGCGGTCAGATAATGCACCTTCCGGAGCCTCACAATATACAGCCGGCTCTTCCGGCATTGGTTCTAAGGTGTCATCCTGATGCTCTCCGTCGTAAAGGTTGGAGAAGGTGATATTGCTTCTTTTTACTGTCCAACTGTCATCGGTGCCAATCACTTCGCTGGTTCCATCTGTATAGGACAACTGCAACTCCGCAATTAATTTCCACTCTTTTCCCCAGTAGCCGGTTTTTCCTTCCTCCGAGAAACCGAAACGCCCCTTGTACCAGCCATTGCCCAGAAGGACGGACAAGGAACCGGCAGACTTTCTTACCAGCTCTGTCACATCATAAGTCTGATACTGTGTCCACTGGGTATAGTCTGTACTGTAGGGTGTCAGATACTCATCGCCGATTCTTTTTCCATTGTAATAAGCCTCATAAAGGCCAAGACCACAAATGTAAAGTCTGGCTTTTTCCACTTGCCTTGCCACAGAAATCTGCTTTTCAAAAATGGGATGGCGGGGCTCTTTGTTGTTGCAGGTGATCCATTTTCCAGTCCAGGGCTGTTCTCTTTTTCCGGTTTCAAACCACTGCACCGGGCTTACTGCTTCTTCCGAAGCATCGCTTTTTACGGAAACTGTCCAGTAATAGCGTGTGACAGGTTTTAATTCTACTTTGACCTTGCTTGCCAGGCTGTCCAGTTGATCGGACCAGCCAGTGTCGTTTAAAATCTGTGTCATGGCCCCATCTGCTGCTACCTGGATTCTGGCTTCTGCCTGATGTTTTCCGACAGCAGCTCTTACCTTCCAGGAAAATACGGTTCTCGTCATACGAAATCCCAGGGGATTTGTGAGATGATTTACTTTACAATCATAGATCTGCATATTGTACCTCCCATCATAGTCAGGACTCGCTTGCGAGTGTATAGAACCTTCTCTGCTTTCCATCAATCCAGGCGTCTTTGCTAATTTTAAAGTTGCCGGACTGACGGATATCTTCCGAAGAGGAACCAATCAGCACATCAATGTCTCCCGCTTCTATTTTCCACTGCATGTTGTCGTCCAAAAATGCAACCTGAGAGGGAGAAATCTCAAATCTGACTGTCTTTTTCTCGCCTGGGTTCAGATAAATTCTTCCAAATCCGGCCAGCTCCATGACCGGCCTTGCTTTGCTTGCGTAGCGGTCTTTCAGGTAAAGCTGGACAACCTCTGTTCCAGCGCAGGAGCCCGTGTTTTGTATTTCCAGGGAAACTGTCACACACTCTGTGGGAAGAATCTCTGCATGTTCAATCTGCAAATCTCCATAGGCAAACGTAGTATAAGAAAGTCCATGGCCAAAATAATATCTCGGCCTATGAGGCAGATCCACATAGTCTTTGAATCCAATGCTCTCCCCCTGATGCCATGAGGAACCGTTCATATGATTATAATAAATGGGCAGCTGTCCGGTGTGGTAAGCCACGGTCACCGGAAGCTTTCCGCTGGGATTGTAGACTCCTGTGAGCACATCCACAATGGCCTGCGCCCCCATTTCAGAAGGGTTCCATGCTTCCACAAGGGCATTCAGGTATTTATCCGCAGCATCACTGGAAATGGGGCGTCCGTCAAAATGGACACCTACCAAGGGCTTGCCCAGTTTTTCCACTTCTTCGATAAATGCGTCCTGGCAAACCGGAAGGTTGATGTTGGCACCATCCACGCCTTCTCCCATAGAAGCCACAGAGCAGGAGCCGTGTTTTCCGCCCAGTGTAAGAATAACCAGGTCCGCATCCCTGGCAATCTCCAATGCTTCTGCAAAATGAGACGTGTCATTTCCGGCGATTGGATAGCCATATGCATAACGAATTTCCACTTCCGGCAGAGCATCCTGCAAGCCTTCTACCATATTTTTACATTCCGGTTTCTGCAGACGGAGGATTGCGTCGAACTCGTCAGTTTCATCACTCTGGATCTGAGTGCCCGGAACCCGTTT
Source organism: Moraxellaceae bacterium (assembly GCA_963645455.1). Classification (GTDB taxonomy): domain Bacteria; phylum Bacillota; class Clostridia; order Lachnospirales; family Lachnospiraceae; genus W0P33-017. The sequence continues at coordinate 13,040 of CAVITM010000022.1, forward strand.
GTAACCTGTGTTTCCTTCCTTTTTGGCATCCACCCCGGCCAGTGAATTGGCAACTGCATGTATGGCCTCTTCCATACTAAGATGGGTATACCCGCCGAAGAAGCTTCTTGCGTTTGCTGCATGAGTGCCAATGACTGCAATATTTTTGACTTCTTTTTTAATCGGAAGTGTCCCATCATTTTTCATCAGGATCATAGATTCCCGGGCACTTTCCAACAGAAGCTCCTTATCCGTTTCATTAAAAAAAGCCGCTTTTAATTCTTCTCCGCTAAGTGCATAGGGATGCTCAAAAAGCCCCATTCGAAACTTTGCGCAGAGTACACGGTATACAGAAGCATTCAAAGCATCCATATCTGCTTTTCCGGACTGGAACCAGGATTTCAGCTCATCGTTGTAGGCGCAGCAGGAAGGCTGTTCCACATCCAAACCAGCCTCCAGACAATGCTTGCCGGCTTCTGTTACACTTTCGTACATATCCTGGGCAACGTGTACATTGGAAATCGCGCCGTAATCAGCAGCAATCACTCCGTCAAATCCCATTTTTTCCCGAAGCAGTCCCGTCAGCAGTTTTTTTGACGCCGACAGTGGTTCTCCGTTTATGCTGCAATAACAAGGCATAATTCCCCTCAGCTTCGCCTCGCTGATGGCCGCCTGGAATGGTTTCCCATAAATCTCTTCCAGTGTCCGGTCTGTCACTTCGCCGGCAGCGCCATGAATCGCGCCTTGCGACGCATGAAATCCCAGAAAATGCTTTGCCTCAGATTCTGCTCTTCTGCCGCCGCTTTTTTCTGTGTTCTGGACTCCTTTTGTGTAAGCTGCGCCCATCGCCGCTGCCAGGGTGGGATCTTCTCCATAGGTTTCGCCCTGACGTCCAAGTCTGGAATCTCTGGAAATATCCAGTACAGGAGCCAGTACCTGCGTGATTCCCACTGCAGTTTCCTGTCTTGCCACAATATCTCCTAATTTTTCTTCCAGCTGGGGATCATAGGAAGAAGCTCTTCCGATCCCGGATGGAAGGCTGACTCCATCCTGAATGAAAGGGCCGCACAGTCCTTCCATATGAAAAGTCGCCGGAATATGATGAGGAGACTGTTCCATAACCTTTTTCTGAATGTTTCGCTGCCATTCTGCTGCCTCTTCCAGGCTTGTGATCTGGCGCATTTCCAGGGTAGAAACCTGGCCGATTCCGTAAGCAGCTTCTGTTTCTATATCTCCGTGATCACCGAAAAAGCAGTTGATCTGCGCCATTTTTTCTTCCAGGCTAAGCTTGCCTAAAAGGTCTTTGGCACGCTCTTTTGGGGATAACGTCACATCTAAATATTTTTCCATATAGGGAAACCTCCATTCATGAATAGACATGATTTTCAATATTTTGCTGACGCTATCATAATATAACCCGCCAAAATTTCACATTCACAAATTCGCCTTTTTATATATAAAATCGTGTTGTTTTAAATTTTTGAAACCCCTTCTTTGAACTTTTTCATCATCTCATTGGTCAGGCTGAATTCACCCGGCTGCAAAACAATGTCCTCTCTTTGCACCCACTCCGCATACTTTAATTCCCCGGAATCCATGGTGATCTCATCGTCTCCATCCACATCGCAGTAAAAGCCCAGCAGGATATCATTGGCTGTTCCCCAGGGCTGTGACTTATAATAGCGGATATTTTTGACCCGAACGCCGGCTTCTTCCATCACTTCTCTTTGAACCGTCTCTTCCACGGTCTCACCAATCTCCGTAAAGCCGGCAATCAGCGCATTGTACCGAAATCCGGTACGATAGCGTGTGATGAGCAGCCTGTCTCCATTGATGACACCCACAATAACCGCCGGCATGATGCGGGGATAAGCGGCGTAGTGACAGGCCGGGCAGATCATAGCCCGCTCCGTGTCTGAGTGAACCATGGGCTGTCCGCATCTTCCGCAGAATTTTGTGTCACGATACCAATCCGCCAGGTGCTTAGCCGTGGCTGCTGCAAAAAGCGCCGTATCCGGTTCCATACCTTCTTTTCGCAAACTCTTTTCATCTACATAAGCATAGCCCTGTGGGATCTCTTTCTCCTCCAAAGGAACGTCACACAAAAAATATCCGGTGTCATCGATGGCAAATAAGTAACGGCTGTCTGCCCCATACTTCCCAGGCAGATCCTTGATTCTTGGAAAACTTAACTCATTTTTCTCAAAGCCACTCTCTTCCACTAAAATCCTGCCATTTACAATGCAAAGCAGTGTATCCTCCCCTTCTGCCTGCAGGCTGGGATCGTAGTGGTTGTTTAATTGATGGGGGTAAATGTCTTGTATCATGATCTTTAGTTCCTCCGTGAATTGTAATAGACACCAATCTGTCGGAATATAGACATATTTTAGCAACGAGTTCCAATGACCGCAACACTTCTCATCCGTCCTGCGACTGTGTTTTCAGATATAGTTGTAATGCCAGTGACAGTTCGAAGACCTGATGGCCGTTTTCAAAGGAGATTTGTGTGATTTCCTGAATTTTCTCCAGACGCATCCGCATAGTGTTGGTATGAATCCCCAGAGCCCTGGCAGCAGGAGCGATCCGGCATACATGATCCAGAAAGGCAGTCACCGTAGCCAGATAATCCGAATGATGCTCCCGGTCATGGCAGAGGAGCTTGTCAATGGCTCCATTGCTGAAGTCCGAGTAGCGCATGGTGGTGGCCAGGATCGTGATAGCGTGATTTACCACCAGTGTGGAGTAATTGTACAGGCACTGGTCGGGAAAGAACTTTTTTCCCAAGGGAAATGCCTGCAGTGTCTTCTGGTAATGCCGTTTCACATAGGTGATATTGCGAAATGGATCACTAATGACAGCCTTCAGGTTAGAATCCCAGAGAAACCGCATAAGCTGCTCGAACATGAAGTCATCGGGCTTCAGCTCTTCTGCCGTAGACAACAGATAGATATAATGGTTCTGGTAAAAGCAGCTGATGCTGTTGCGGCAGATGGCGGACAACTGGCTGTTAATGGAATTCAGCACGACACGCCGGCTCTCCACATTGGGAAGCTCTACATTCAGCAGATAGAAATACTGCAGCGGCTGATAACCAATCAGGGACAGGCGCTTTGGGATGTCCCGGTATTCAATCTGATTTTCCAGAAGATCCGACAAGAAATAGGAATACATCATACTCTTATTGTTCCGGTAGAAAGCATTCTTCTGCAGCTCAGCGGAGATAATACGGGCAATATCTTTCAACAGCTCCATGGAGTCTTTATCAAAAGGCAGATATTCGGCAGTGGAGCTGATATAAGCAACAATGGTGCTGTCAATTCTTACCGGGCAGGTGATGATCTCCTGATTGGAATGGGGATCAATAAAACGGTGGGGACTGTCCTGGGAGGCAGCGATCTCCCGCACCTTCTGATCCACCGTATAGGACAGTGTTTCCACGCTGACGTAGCCCAAGGCGCTCTCGGTCAGCAGCTTTTTGTTGTGAGTTTCTCCGGAAACGGTGGCCATAAACTTGGAATTCATATCTACAATCCAGAAGGGATTCTTAAGCACCCGGGCAGCTGCATCGGAGATCGCCTGCAGACCGTCAGAATTTAGGAGTGCATCAATAACGTCTTTGAGTCTATCATACATCTTTTTTCTCCTTCATTGTAAAAAGATCCATTTTTTCATCAGAAAATTCATATGTAAATGTAGAAAAATACATAGTTATTTTCTAGACTATTATATATGATACTCTCAGAAAAGAAAATAAAAGCCAATATTTTTCTAATGAGAAGGAGGTAAAAATGGATTTTGTAGCTTACAATGACATTTTAATTTGCGACGCTCCCATGAAAAACGAGGTCGTCGCAGGCAAAGCAATCGGATACCAGTTCCAGATCAAGTATCCGTCTTACAGGGGTTGTTTTTTAAGCTGTATTGAGGATCTGAAATTTGAAGTGGATGGAACGGAGTTGGATCCAAACACCGTATTTTTCGGTCTGAACGGGAAAGAATTTACCTTAGATGAGCTTCCGGATCTGTTCCGGGAATACTGGTATGTCCGGGATGCAGCCACTATCCGTGTGATCTGTCCAGATGGAATCACACCGGGCAAGCATTCTGTCCGGGTATATATGAAGCACCGGGTTCCCTATACCGGATACTTCGGACAGTATCTGACACTGATCAGTGACCGCACGAAAACATTGGAAACGGAAGCATAAGGAGGCAGAAAGATGAATACAGATATTAAGATAGGTGTTTCCCTTTATAGCTTGTCGACAGAGTTCATCCATGAGAAACTGGATCTGGAGGGCTGTTTGAAGGCCGTACATGATATGGGATATAAGGGAGTAGAGATTGTAGCAGCACAGATGGTTCCGGATTATCCATTTCCCAGCGACGAGTGGCTGTATCATTTCCGCGGGCTGCTGGAAAAGTACGATTTGGAGCCGGTATGCTGGTCCGCATACATTGACATGGGAACCCGTACAGACCGTGATATGTCCGAGGCAGAGATTATCCAGTATACACTAAATGACCTGATTTATGCCAAGAAGGCAGGATTCCCCATGGTTCGTACCCAGCACGCCATCTCTCCGGCAATCTTCAGGAAAATGATTCCTTACTGCAAGGAGCTGGATATGAAGCTCACCATCGAGATGCACTGGCCGCATCACCCAGAGGTAGACGTCTGGAAGGAATATTTTGCAATTATGAAGGGAGAAGGCAAGGGCTATCTGGGATTCGTTCCGGATTTCTCCATCTTCCAGGAAATGCCCCATGCACTGTATCTGCGACAGGCAGAGGAATATGGGTGCAGAAAGGAAAAGCTGGATGAGCTTGTGAAGATTCATGCAGCAGGCGGCGGTATGGAGGAAGTGAACCGCGGCGATTACAATGAGATTGAGAAGCATTATGCTGCTGAGATGTTTGAAAAGTTCAATCATCCGGCACGCATCGAACAGCTGAAGGACGTTATAGACTGCGTATTCTATGTCCATGGCAAGTTCTACTACCTGGATAATGACGAGCATGATCCCTGCATCCCCTATGAGGATATTATTCCGAAGCTGGTAAGCTATGGTTATAAGGGATATATCGCCAGCGAATTTGAGGGACATCATTTTTATTCTGATGTCAACTGTGTGGAGCAGCTGGCGCATTATGTAGCACTGAACAAGAAAGTTTTGGCAGAGATATAGGAAGGAATGGTATGAATCAAATGAAAAGAGCTACGAAGCTGGCAGTAATCTGCTACAGCTTTGGAGATTTGGCATCTCAATTTGTATGGTCATTTGTAGGATCATACTTAACTATTTTTTACACAGATGTAGTAGGGCTTGCACCGGCAATCATCTCAATTATTATGCTGGGAGCAAGAGCGTGGGATGCAATAAATGATCCGATGATGGGAGCAATCGCAGAAAGAACGCATTCAAGATGGGGACGATTCAGGCCATATATAGCATTTGGCTGTCCGTTTCTGGCAATCTTTGGAGTGCTGACATTTACAAATCCATTTTCTGGATCATCAGCAGCCGGGGCAATCTGGGCAGCAGTTACCTATGTCATTGCAGGTATGCTTTACACAATGGTTAATATCCCATATGGAGCACTTGCAGGTGTTATGACAGAAGATGCAGAACAGCGCGTAAAGATCAATACATCAAGAAACATTGGTATGAACATCGGAACGCTGATCGTAAGTGCATGTTCAGCACCTCTGATGCTGGCATTTTCCGGAAAAGGAGCGACTGTTGCATCTGCCAGAGGTTATACATTAACAGCAGTTATTTATGGAATTATTTCTGTTCCACTGTTTTTATTAGTGTTCTTTACGGCAAAAGAAAAAATTCAGTCACAGAAGACAGAGGCGAAGTTTTCAGCAAAAGATACGATTGGAAATCTTGTAAAGAATAAATATCTGATGCTGGTCTGTCTGATCA
>CAVITM010000023.1:0-18271 GCA_963645455.1 Moraxellaceae bacterium
GTGTGCTGTCATAGCTCTCAGGCTCTGTCGGTGTGACGGTTGTCTTGCCGTCTGTTGTATATCTGTACAATGTCACTGTAGTCATGCTTTACGCTCCAATCGTCAAAGTCTTGCCGCCGTAGGTGTTGTCAGACTCCGTCATCGGGATGGCGTTGACCGTAACCGATGACAAAGCGTTGTAGCCTGTGTCCGGTAAGACCTCCTGCGAGCTAAACGTAGGAGTAACCGTCTTTGCCTGTGCTTTGGTGTCCTCAGATCCTGACATTGTACCCGTGACACCCAGCAGTGTGATGCCCTGCCTGATGTTGGTCGGGATGATCTTAGCCTGCTCTGTTGCGGATATCTGAGCCTTGCCAGAGCCATCGTGGAAACCCATGCTGATTGCCTTGGAATCCGTCTTAGCTGAGATCTCGATGGTTTGCGCTCCGATGGACGGCATTGCGCCGTTCACCTTGGAACCTTTGACGTAAGCGGTCTTGCCGCTGAGCACCTCAGCCGCAACCGCTGTCGCATCATCCGTATCTGCATCATAGGTGCATGTTCCTGTGATCGGTGCGCCGCTCTTATCGTGTGCTTTAATCCCACTCAGCAGTTTATCCGCAGTAACATCATCCCCTGTCAGATCCAGCTTGACCTCAGTGCCGACAATAACCTTGTTTACATACTTGTTAGTAGCCATAATACTCATCTCCCAATATCAGTGTTACGCCGTCTGCTTCGTTCGACACTTCAAACTGCGGCATCTTTTTCACGGTCACGTCATCCTTCATCATCTTCTGCGATGTCGGAAGAACAACCTCGCTCATGGTCTTCGGCGTGACCTCATAGTCGCCATCGTAGATATCAACGCCCTCGGTCTTATACACAATGCTCATGGCGTTTTTAAGCACCAGTTTGCTGTCCGTCAGCTTGAGCTTAATGGGCATATCCTGCCTCCTTTAGCAGCTCCTCGACCGGCACAACCAATGTATCAGTGGCGCACGGCTGCCCGGTCTCGTCCGTATAGGCTAGCTGGAGCTTTGCCTGTGTAGATGTGAGCTGCATCGCCTTGTCGTATGGGATCTCGACCTCGATGTGCGTATCGTCCACAACGGTCGGTGTCAGCTCCAGAAAGATCCCGCCCCACTGCTTGATATAAAATTCGAGGTCGGTCGCGCCCTCTAAGGATCCGCCCTCGACCTCGATATTTAGTTTATTGCTTATCCTTTGGATCATGCGTTAATCCTCTTATGACAGCTTATACTTACACGTTGTGGTGTGGTCGCCGTTGACCGATGCCTTATTCATCACACCGATCTTTATGCGCAGGGTGCCGTCAGAGGAGCAAGTGTATGACCCCGCATCGGTCATAACTTCCGCCCCGTTCATGGTCACTGACAGATACTTCACGCCGGTGCTTTGATCCACGCTGTAATCAGATATTGTGAGCTTCTGCCCTTTGCGGACTGTAAGTTCTGCGGTTGCATAGGCATAGTACTCCCGCAGCTCAGTGGTTACACTGAGGACTCCTGTACCAGCGTAATAAGATGCGCTTGACGTGTTTGTCCTGCCGTCAGCATACGTTACACCGGCGTTGTAGCCTGTCTTATAGTTGGTCGAATCTGCGTTAGCTCTGTTGTCCGCATCGGTCACGCCCTGATTGTATGCTCCTGCACCGCTGACATAACCAGATCCGTTGTGGTAGCCCTCCGGGATCGCCACATTACCATTGCCCGTTGTGGATCCAGTCCACGCACCACGGTTTGCCATCGTGCCGGACGCATTCTCAAGCGATGCGGAAGAAAAGACTTTCCCACTCAGCACTTCCGCAGCTACCGCATTGCCGGTGGGATTCCTAAAAGGGGTCACGCTGCCTGTTTCGGAAGTTGCGTAGCCCATCTTGCCATTGCTATCGCGCTTAAAGTATAACCCACCCAGCTGGTCGCCGTGCTTCTTGCCAACTCTGGCATCCAGTACAACGCCCTCGGCTGTGGTGGTCTCGTTGTTTGCCACGGTGCAAAACGCCGCCGCCTTGAGATCTGCGAACCACTTACAGATCTTACTCATGAGAGTGGACAGGCTTTCGGTCGAGGCAATGTTCTGCCGGTCGGATGCCTGAGAAAACACCACCGTGTTTTTCGATGCATCCGAAGCAGCCGTCTGCATATCAGCCAGATAGCTGTCCAGTGTCTCAAAGTTGCTGGTGATGTCCGTGATGTTTACCGGGTCTTTACCTTCCGGCAGCAGCAGTTTTAAATTTGTTGATGTTTTCATCCCATAGCCTCCTTAAGCTTGGTGGTGGTGTTCCAACTCTCCGACTTGAGCGAGCGCCATGATGGCATTGCTGTGGAGAGAGATGACCATGATACAAATGTGAGGATCTGGCTGATCCGCAAGCCGTCCCATGTATAAGCCTCATAATCTGTCCAGTTTTTCGTCAGCTCTTCCCAGATCACATAGTGATACTGGATATCCCAGTCAAGATGCGCCGGTCTCAGCGCCTCGATGATCTTTTTAAACAGCAGGATATGATTCGGCACGCCATAAGCCCCGACAAAGGACACCGTGAACTTGTATTCCGCCGGTGCCTCATCAACTCGCACCTCATCACCTGTGATTGCCTTTGCGATCTCGATAACCTTTTGAGGCGTAAACGTGTCCGCTCCTGCAAGCTTGCCGATGATGACTGACTGCCGAACCTCATCACTGACTGACTCGTTGTTTGTGATGTCAAGCATCTCTTCCCAATGATCCAGATCCCACGAGGCTAAGTGCGGCACGGACTGATCAAACAGGGAGTCCATCAGCGCATGCGCCCGTCCGACTTCGTAGCCTTGCGCATTTAAAAGTGCCGCCATCTCGCCCATATCGGCGATAAACGGCGGCACATACTTAATAAGATCTGCGTATCGTTCTGGGAGCGTATAAACCTTTTGTTCTTCTTTGTCCTCGCCATAGAGGACTTCGCCATACAGTTCATCCCCTAGCATCTTAACTCTCCTCATCGGTTACACCGGCGAGCCGGTTCCATGTGTAGCCGCTGGTAGATCCAAAGGCTTCCAGGTTGATTGCGTTGATTTCCTTTTCGCACTTGACAACCTCAGACTGCAAGTCGTTGATATCATCGGCCTCGACCTCGTCGCCCTCGTACTCATAGCTGATGTAGATATAGGTCTCGGTGCTCTCGACGTGGATCACCCTTGCCCATGGTCTGGCGGACGGGATCACGACAGAGTATGTAAGCTCTGTGCCGGACTGGTTCTGACCTGTCGTAACAATCAGCGTGTCATCATCGATGTTGTCGTGGATCAGCTCTGCCTCATAGACTCCAGAGGATGGCATCTCAATCGTTTCCTCACAGCTATACGCTGCCCCAATTGCTTTATTTTGTTTTGTGGTAAAGCTCTTTACATCCATGCCACCCTCCGTTATCCGTTATGTGAGATGCTCATCGTGCCAAGCACTGCCACCTGATCGTCTGCCACGGCAACATTGGCAGAGGCATCATTAAGCGTGACGGTGCAGTCTGTAATAAGCTCCGTATCCAGCAGGACTTTGATGACCATCGACAGCGGGATGACCGTAGCGGAATACGCTACAGATTCAAAGTAGTCGGTGAGGGCGTTGTGGAAGTTATCCAAGAGGACATTGCCTGCTACACCATCTGCCAGAATACACGTGATATCTACATTTATCTCAAGTTCTTCTGCCGACTTAACCGTGACGGTTGCGCCGATCGGGCGAGCGGTCTCAATATATGCTGCCACCTCATTTACAAGCTCAGAAGACGCGGCCCTTTTATCTGCGTCCGTGATGACAACTTTAACCGTCCCCGCGCCATCCGCAAGAGGGTACACCTTTGCCGCACCTACGCCATCAACCGACATCGCCCAGTTGTAATAATCTTGTGCGTTGCCGCTGGATGCGGGCTTGCGCAGGGCCGTCAGGTATCTGGCTCGGAACTCTTCCGTACCTTCATCGTCTGTCCCTGCGTTCACCAGCTCTGTCAGCGTTGCAGAGGTTAAGCCGTTGATGTAATTGATCGGTGTGAGCTTGTGATCCAAAGTGTTACCAGCTGATCCGGCTGTTTCGCACTCCATCTTGTACACCCCGTTGGACTCTCTGGAGACCACCACGAGGTTAAGCGACGATGTATTAAACCTTTCGCCGTTGGAGACGATCAGCTCAGACGGCTCCATCTTTGCAAGCCACACCGCTTTTGTTGCCCCCTTCGGTGTGATACCTCTTTCGGAGGCGTGCTTGATCAGATATTCCCGCGATGCTGTGTCGGCAAACATCTCTTTTTCTAGGGTCTGCATGTCGATATAGAGCAGACTATGTTCTAAGGCTGTGGGAGCTAAGGCTGTGTAAATAAAGGACCCTTCATCCTTGTGGTAGACAGGATCGACACGTTCCAGCATCCTATCGAGGATCGCGTCATATTTGATGTCATTATCCAGCATGATTTACCTCTGTGCTTACGGCGGCGCTGCCGTATATTGTGTTGACTGTAATGGTCAGGCGCAACGTATCGCCGTCCAGCCGACCATCAAAATCTGTGATGGATTTAATCTCAGGATTGATGAGCAGGGCATCCTCGATGGCAAGTCGCACATCCGTGTCAATGTACTCCTGCTGGAGAGCCTTACCGATATACGATTCCAGCTCCGATCCGTATTGCCAAGAGTAGATTGCATGCCGAAAGCGCTGCGTCTGCAGGCACTTCCAGATCCACACCTCGACCGCCCTTGTACCTGTGACAAGCCCGCCGGTCATCTGACCCGTATCAAAATCGACATCCCACTCTTTGAGACCGGCAAGCGCAGAGGTTTGCGTTGTACTGCCTTGGTCGGAGTAGGTAATGGAAAAACTTGGTAACAGGCTCATTCTGTATCTTCCTCCATGTTCCAGTCAGTTTCCGTCTGTTCTGCTTCCTCTACCACTTCCTCGCCCGGAAGGGCTCTCCCAAGCACCAGATACCGCCCGTCCTGCACTCTAATCAGTGCCACAACGTCCCCCTCTTTTAATGGCTTGGTATAAAGTGTGCGGTCATGCTCCTTTACAGAGGCATCCGACACAAGTGTTAGTTCTGTCTGTCCTACTGCGACACCGCTACTTAGCATGATTTTATTGGGTGGCTTTGCCGTCCTTGCTTGTCTCAGCGTGTCCCGTCGAAAGAAATACAACTGCTCCGGCAAAAGCTCCAGTTCATTTCCCAGCATGCATGAGTTATATGCGGTCATTGTGCCAAGCTGAACCATCGGAGGATTATTGATAGATCCTTGTGTTTGCATCACCCGCAGCATATCCGCAGCTGTCAGCATGTTTACCCTCCTATGATGTTGATGTGCCTGTAATGGCCTTAAAGGACAGCTCCAAGGTCATCGTGTGGACATTGTTTTCAAATGTATGCTTGTCATTCTTGATCCAAAACAGGCCATTTTTTTTTTGCCCTGTGGCTGAATCGTACAGCGTGATGCCCTTACCGGCTGTACAGGAAATGTCTCCCAGAGCTGTTACAGACAGCGATTGCTCTGCCTCGGCGAGCTCCTTCGTGGCCTCAGCTGTCGCATCCGTTGTATTGGCTGTTGCTGTGTAGATCTCTTGGAAGAGACCGTACTGTTCTTCTGACGCACTGTCCCCAATCTCACCGACGCGGTTCCCGCTGCTGTCATAGATGACAACCCTGTTCACCATGCCGTCTGATTTTTCGGTGTAGTGCGATTCGGTGATGTTGGTGCTCTCTGATATCACATAATTTGTGGTCTGAGATCCCGACACCGTGATGTTTAATGCCCTGCCGGACATCCCGAGCAGATAGTGCTTGCCGGTGGTCTTTTCCGCCTCCGCGTAAGCGCCCTGTATTGCGTCGTAGATCGATTTTGCATCAGCAACGTAGGTTTTAAGCACCACGCCAGTAGAAGCCAAGCCAGAGGCAGGGAAGCCGTAGTCTGCAAGGATCATAGACGCGATCTCCTCCGCCGTTTTGCCGGTGAAGGAGTATTTGACCTTGGCCTTTAAAAGCCTTTGCGCATCGTCCACGCAGTTTGCCGTTGTCGTACCGTAGGAGGACGACTTTTCTGCGCCGTATACGCGGCCGTAAAACAACTCCCCTGCGTCGGAATCCGTTACCGTGACATAATCGCCTAGCTTCGGCTGCGGGAGGTTTTTAACGACAGGATCATACGGAGCGTTGACATAGGTGATATCACAGCTTCGTGCCACCTCTTCCGTGGATCCAGACCATTCAATTTTACTCACCATGCCGGTGATGTCGTAATTGTTAAGGATTACTGTCTGCATGATTTATTCTGGGATCGTGAGCACCATGCCGGATGTGATCTTTGTCGGATTGTCTCCAATGGTCTCTTTGTTGGCCTCATAAAGCTCTGACCACTCCGACGTGCCCATCTGCGTCCGGGCGATGGAGATCAGGCTGTCACCGCTCTTAACCGTATAGCTGTTGCCGTTTCGTGCGCTGGCGGGTGTCGGTCTGCCGAGCTTTGATACCCGCTTATCCACAACACCTTTTGCATTGATATACACATACTGCTTTAACGTGATATTAAATGTGATATCACCCGTGCCGTCGGACTCACCGAAGGAAAAAGACTCCACCGTGCAGTGCATCGCTTGGATATCTAAAAGATGCAGCTCTGCCGGTCCTCCCTCCTTGATCGTGCGGATATCTGTTACGTAATCCATCGGATCACGCAGGGAGCCGCTTGTGTACGGAGCGCCCTGCGCCGGAAAGATCCCGGAAAAGGACACCTCCTCCAAGTTCGGATGCCCAAGCAAGTTGACCTCACCCAAAGCGTTGATATTTACCGTGGTGTTGCCCTGTGCAGTTGTAACAGTATAAGACTCCGGGAGCACAGGGAAATTTACCGTGCACCCAGAGCCGGAAAGTACAATGTCCATTAAGCCATACCCATATTGGCTTGTGCTTTGTAGAGCTTACGCACAAGCGCATCCGTGATGCGGTCAATGTCTGCATCCTCACGGACTGTAAACGTGTTGCCTGATATGTTGACCGTCTGACCGGACCCAGCTGCCAAAACATTACGACTGAGATCGTGCGGGATGATGCGCGTTCCGCTCGGCAGATCCATAATTTCGCCGCCCTGCTCATTGACAGAGGTGAGACCGCCGCGCCAGTGACTCGTGCCAGACGCATTTTTGCCGGTGCTCTCTTTGCTTTTGTCATTGTCGGACACCCACTGCGTCACACCCGCAACGGCGCCGCCGATTGCTCCGACAACCCCGCCGATGACACCTACAAGACCCTCAACAAGCCCGGTCATGGTGCTGACCACGCCGTCAACAACTTCGCCCATGGAGTTCCACACCGCTGTCCAATCACCCTCTACGATGCCTTTAATTGTGTCAACAACTCCGCCAATGATTTCGGCAATACCCTCAAAAGCTCTGACAATGCCGTCAATAGCAAGTAACGCGCCCTCACCCAACATCTGGAAAGCTCCTGCGAGGACGTTAGCCACCAGATCGCTCAGACTGCTTATGATGGGTCCAAGAATCTCCAGTGCGCCAGAAAAGTTGTTTTGAATGCTGTCGATCAGCGGTCCGCAGTCCTCTTGGATGCGGGCAATTGCCGCCTTGAACAAATCCAAATGCGTGACTACTGACGCAATTGCCAAAATAATCACGCCAATAATTGCTGCTACACCTGCGGCCGGGGCGGACAGGGCCGCAAGTGCTGCCTCCGCTGCACCGCCTGCAACGCTGATCTTGGAAATCACTCCTGCAACCTGTGAGCCAAAGATCATCAACTTGCCAAATATCGTCAGGACAGGCCCGACTGCCGCCGCAATCGCGGCCCATTTTACGACCTGTTTCTGCTGTTCGGTGTCAAGAGATCGGATGTATTCCACGACCTCAGTGATCTTGTTGACAATCGGCGTGATGGTGGTTCCAAGCAGCTCTCCAAGCTGATAGGACAAAACGTCAATCGAGGATTCCAAGGATTCCAGAGCACCGCCTGCGCCGCTCATCAGAGCGTCAGACATATCCTGGGCTGTGCCGGAACAGTCCTGTAAACTGTCGGAAAACTTCTTAACCGTGTCTGGGGCGGCATTGACGAACGACAGCCATTTACTGCCTTGGTTCTTGCCGAAGATGTCGTCAGCGGCTTGCAGAATGGCTTCATCGTTGCCGTCCATCTTGGCAAAAGCGTCATGGAGCTTCTTTTGGACAGTCACCATGTCGTCCATCTTGCCGTTGTCGTCAAAGATGTTTACGCCAAGATTTTCCAGAGCTTTTGCCGCATCCTTTGTAGGAGACGCAAGCCGCATGAGGCCTGTTTTCATGGCGTTCATACCCTCGGATGCGCTGATCCCGGCTTCCCCAAAGACATCCGTCACAACACACAGATCGTTGAGCGACCAGCCGACCGACTCGAAGATTGCGCCACCGGTTGACACAGCCTCGAACAGCTCCGTGACCGTCGTGTTTGCCTGTGCCTGTGCCTTGGCAAACACATCTGCGGTATTGGTCGCCTCCTCAGAGGAGAGACTAAAGGCTTTCATAGCAACGCCCAGCCCCTCTGTGACTGTTGCCACCTCGGTTTCTGTTCCTGCTGCCAATCTCATGGCAGGAGCGATCATGTCTGCCGCTTGCTGTGCAGACCAGCCCTGACGGGCAAAATTTAATGCCGCGTCGGCGGCATCCTGCATGGAATAGACGGATTCAGCAGCCGCGTCACCGACGGCATCCGCAAGGGCCTTGGCCTCTTCTGCCGTCGACCCCATGGTTGCTTGCACCAGCAGCAAGGTCTTATCAACGTCGGCATAGTTTTTATAGGCTGCCGCCCCTGCTGCCACAATCGGCATTGTGACACCTACGGTCAGCTTCGTGCCGATGTCGCTGATTGTCTTGCCGGTGCTGGCTAGCTGCTTCCGTGCCTTGTTACCGGCTTTCCCTGCGGCGGTCAAAGACGATATGCAATTGTTAAGAGGCTTGGAAAACTCATCCGTCAGCTTAAAGACGGCATCAATGATATTGCTCATCGCTTAGATCTCCGCTCGATTTCTTCCGCTTCTTTTTTCTTCTCCTCGTATTCCTGCCGAAGGAATGCGCGGATCAGCATTTTTTCGGACGGCGTAGCTAAAAAATATGCGGACGGCATCATATTATGCTGCGTAAACGCTATGTACATAGCATTAACATCCCTGTCCGCATAGATTAGTTTTTTACTTCGTCTTCTGCGTCCGCGTTAAGCCCGGACAGCTCGCCAATGGCAGTTGCGATCTGTGCCACCTCGCCAAACGTGAAAATCTTCTCAGCCAGATCCTTCGGCGTTGGCGCCTTGAATCTTTTTTGCAGATCCTTGCTGTTAAGATCCGGCGACTTGATACCGGCGACGCATACCATCAGGTTCGCGTCAAAGCCACTGCCTACATCAGTCTTGCCGTCCTTGTTTGAAATGAGAGAGGCGATACGTGCATACTTCCGCCCTGATATCGCCTCATACTCCACAACAAAGGGAGATCCAGCGATCTTAGACAACCGCTTGATCTCCATTTCCCCATGTGGCACGGCCTCGATGGTTTCAAGATCCATACCCATCAATAAATCTACTGCGTTCATTTTTCCCTCCAGCAGTTACTATCACTCTATAGCGTCCAGATATTCCCAATCACTAAAGGTAAAGGAATAGTTCTCCTCCCCAAGGTTGGAGTGCTCCCAATCTGCCAGTGTTGCTTTCTCAAACTGCACACCGTAGATGGCAATCCGCTCTGCGCCAAGTGCCGCAGGGTCTTCCAGCGCGGAAATGATGGTATGCGTCAGGCTCTTCCCTTCCTTGAGCGCGTCCGCTTCCTTCTTCGCAATGCTGGAGTCGATCTTCGCAAGCGTAACTTCTCCCTCAGTGTCGATGCTGGTCAGCTTCTTGCCAACCACAAGAGAGCGGGCACGCTTTATGTCATCGTAGTTCTTCGTCAACTCAATGCGCAGTTTTGTGACCTGTGCCATAACTTCGCCATCGACCCAGCACGCACCGTAAGTGCCGTTGATGACATTTGTATTCTCAAACGTTGTAGCCATGTCTCAGCCTCCTACACAATGTAATTCTCAAGGTAAATATCTTCCAGCGCATCCAGCAGAGTCACACGAGAGAGCAGATAAACGCCCGCGCCTGTGTCAGCCTGCTTAATCTGCTGATCTGTTGCGTCTTCGATGGAAACGAGCTCGCTGTCAACGTAAAAGCTGCCATCCTTTTTGGTCTTGATGTAGCGCGTCACCGCGTCGGTATCAATCTCGCAAGAACCAGCTGTGATAGCTTTCTCGCGTACCAACTCGCTGAAATAGTCATTGATAGCAGTGATCAAAACGCACTTGGAGTCGTAGTCGTTGGGGTATTTACCGATGAAGGAATCCTGTGCCGTCTGGCGGATGTCATCCTTGATCATGTCCATAAACTCGACAAGGCGAATCTTTTTGAACGCATCTGCCTTTGTATCCGTTGTGGTAGCGAAGGATGTAACGCCTCTGCAGATCTTGACCTTTTCGCCATCCCACATGAACACGAGTTTGCCCGCGTCTACAGCATCATCCAGCTCCGCTGTGGTCATGCGATCACAGTCGGTTGCCTCAGTGATCGGCGCGTAAGTACAAGATCTGTAGGTGGTTGTGCCGCAGATGATGCCAGCAACTCTTGCGCAAGCCCTTTCCGCCGTCAGGGCTCCGCCGCTATAGGTGTAACCGTTGGCTACGTTTACAACGGCCTCGCAATCTGCGGCAGTGTTGGACAGCACAGCTTTGTATGTGCGCCCGTAGGTGTCGCGCTGTTCTTTGATCCACGTCACAATTGCATCGGTCTGTTTGTCTGTCTCAGCAGACGGGGCGACCAGCCAGTCAAACTTCTGGCTTGCAAGGTACTCAAGTGCCTCGTCGTACTCAGTTTCAGCGGTGACATACACAAGGATTTTCTTCGGCGCAACCTGATAGCCCTTAAATGCAAGGGTGATCTGCTCCTGCGCGTCCTTCGTCAGGTCAGACGGGATGCTGTCGCCGGGGAGCAGTGTATAGGTTGCCTGTTTCGTGCCGTGGACGATCATTGCGATAACGCCACGCTCACCCCGCTTCACTGTTGCTTTTGCCTTTTCAATAAAGGTGATGTTGATGCTTGGAGCACCCATTTTTATTCTCCTTTCGTGGTAAACCGTGCCATCAGCTCCCTGTCGGGACTCAAAATTTCAGTGTCCATTGTGATGGAAGATATTGTTCCTGCCTCTGTCGCTCTTGGCGATACCACGCGAACCGTTGCAAAGTCAATCGTGACTTGGAGCACGTCTGCGTTGGTATCAATAAAGGCATAATCAATGCCTTCAACCACGAACCAGCTGCCGGCAGCCTTAATGTGATGACCGAAAGCTCTCATGGATGCGGAAACAATGTCGAGGCAGGCTGCCTCGACATGTGTCTGCTCTAAAAATGTGAACTTGTAGGTCAGCCCGACCTCTGTCATTGTCGGCGACAGCGGTTTCATGGTTCGCGGCAGCAGCTCCGTGAAAAAAGACGGCCTCTTATAACCGTCCTTTGTTGCGGTGCCGTACACCGGATATTTTGAGTTAAACGTGGATGACAGCAGATCATTACACGCTTTTTTAAAGTCTTTAAGATTCATGTCAAATCATGCTTCTTGAGCAGCTTTTTAATGTGCTTATCGACTCGCTTTTGAAACTCGCCATCGTTCCACTCGTTCCGGGTTTTCTCGCAATAGTGCTTGCCCGGAACAAAGCCTTTGTGGACGAGATTCGTAGACTTCTTTGACGAGGACTTGCTGTTGCGCTTCTTCCGAAACGTGCCTGCCTTCATCGCGGCGTACAGCTCTGGATCCACCCACAGCTCATGCCCGTTCTCAACAAGGTGGAAGTGCGGCGCTTGATTTTGCAGTTCCACGCCATAGGTCATTCCCGCAACGCCCATCAGTTCTGTTTTCTTCCATGTCTTGGCAACGGATTTCCGTTTCCCGGAAGTGCCGCCGTGCGGGAACTTTTTATTGACATCCTTTTTGAAGTCGTTGGCGCATTTCTCCAGCTCCGCCCGTGTTTCCGCAGGGTATTGGCTCATCAAGGCTTCGATTTTGCCTTTCAGCTCCTCCGCACCGTGAATTTCGAATGTGCTACTGCTCATAATTGATCACCTTGTCTTTGGACTCGGTACACTGGATTTCAAGTACTTGGTGCTCAAAATTTACGTCAATAATTGAGTTAATTTCGAACTGCCTGTCACCGCGTACCAGCACATCTTTCTCCGTCAGCCCCTTGCGATATCGGATCGTGACCTTGTACTGCAGGGTGTTGGTGTCCCTGTAATATTCCAAGAACTCATAACCCCTTGACGGCGCGATCTCTGCCCAGACTCTGGCCTTGCGGATGAGCCGGTTTACATATTCGCCAAGCTCCTCATCCCAGACATCCTGATAGCCCCAGATCTCTATGCGCTTATTAAGCCTCCCGGCATCCAGTTCATACATTGCTTACCTCCGGGACGAGATTGCGCGAGTGCATGTCAAGGATGGTCTGCACTGTGCGATTTACTGTCGCTGTGCCCGTGCCCTTGATGTTTGCCACCATGTTGCGGCGGGAGTACATTTCCCCTGCGAGACACAAAACAGCAATCGGTATATCGTTGTGTGCATCCAGATATTCCACAGTCTGGCCCGTATAGCCCTGAGTATAGGCTTTTGCAGAATCAATAAAGCTCTGTAACAGTCCTGTCTCAAACTCGTCGAGGTCTTCCTGCTCGATCCTCAGATATGCAAGTAAGTCGGAAACGCCGATGGTCGAATAAGTCATTTTTTCATCCTAGCCTTTTTCGTGGTTGCTTCAGCTGCTTTAGGCTCTTCCGCAACTGCGTACCCTGCCCTGATGGCATCAGCGGCAACAGCTTCCGGGAGGTCTATGACCTCTCCGGGAGCCACACTAAAGCCAACACCGGCAAAGCCAACCAGTGCTTTTACTCTCATGCCTTGACAGATCTGACAACAGCCTGCTGGTTCTGGATCTTAACATCGGCCTCCATCCAAGCAACGATACCGATAGCATGCTGAGTTGCATACTTCTCGTTGAGGATCTGTACGGAGTCCTCAACCAGTTTTGCCGCCAGAGCCTCGGAAGGATTGATATAAACAATCGCGCCGTCATTGCCCAGAGCGGGAGCCTGATCGGAGGTATAGACCGGCTTGCCAAGAATCTTGCCGGTAAAGCCCTCAACGATGTCATCGTTAAACAGATATCTGCCGTTTCCGTCCTTGAGCTTCTGCACAGCCGTCAGAGTATCGGGAGCCATAACCCAGATTGCACCGTTCTGGTATGCAGATTTCAGAGTGTTCTTCATCTCGATCAGTGTGTCAGCAGATACGGTGGAGCCGACAACCTTGGTCTGCTCTGCGGTAGACAGGCCCTTCATCTTGGCATCGCCTACCAGCACAGCGGTGTCGAGGAAGGTCGCAACAGATACCGCAATCTTGTTGATAACGAAGCTTGTCAGCTCAATGTCGGTGCTGTTCAGCAAGGACTTGGAGATCTTTGCCAGTGCGCCGGTCAGATAGCTGGACAGGTCAACAGTGAGCAGCTTGGTGGACTTCGCCTCCAGCTCTACAAACTCGTCTGCGTATGCGATGGTCAGGTTATCGTTGGCTGCATCCACATAGGGGATGGATACCGTACCCTTGATGTTGTACTTCTGCGCCATGCCAAACAGCGGGGAGATGTCCTTCACCTTGTCGATGATCTTGTTGACAATGGTCTTCGGGATGATCGCGCCGTTGTCGGTCTTGGTGATGTTCGCGTCCGCCCGATTGCGGATGATGTTAGCAAATGTTCTGACCTCCAGCTCCTGCGTGTCCACTTTCTTCTCCTCCTTCTGGGGTTCCTCGGTCTTGGTAAGAGATCTTACCTGTTCTGCGGCTTCGACAGTCTTGTCAATGCCATCAATCTGACCCTTCAGCTCCGCAAACTTGGTCTGCTCCTCAGCTGTCAGGGACCTCTCTCCCTTGTTTGCTGTGTCTACAAGGTTCTGCATCTGGTCGAGCAAGTCTGCTCTCTTTTCCATCAATTCCTTCTTGTTCATCTCATTGATCTCCTTAAAATCTCAACCTGGTCGTTATAGGTGTCTAAACTGCGCTTTATTTCCTCTGCCGTAGGCTTTTCCCCGGCAGCGGGTTCTGTCTCCGGCTGACTCTCATCAGCGACATCAGCCCGTCTGTAGGGCTTCGGCTTGTCCTCGGATCTCGTGTGCACCGATGTGCCGGCATAGGCCGGTAAAGCTCTGGTGTCGATGATGCTGACCTCATCAAGATCAAGCTCTGTCACAATGACGCGGCGGCCGCTCTCTCCCCACTCTTCTTTTGCATCCAGCTGATAAAACCCAAAAGACCAGCCGACCAGCTCATTTTTACGAGCTTTGTCGATGACCTCTGGGTCTGTGATGGTACACAGAGCATGTAAGCCGATGCTGTCTTCTTCCAGCACGAGATTTGTCTCTGTGCTTCCCAACTCTTTGGTGCTGTCGTGGTTCAGCAGGATGCGGATTGGTTTGCCAGCCTTTTCCCGCTCATTGAGCGACCGAGCAAAAACTCCCGGCTGCATCTGTTCCCGGAAGGAAAAACCCCATTCATCGCTCATCTGTCGCGAATCCCTGCCAACCGCATTAACGTAGCCCTCAAGCTCTACGCTGTCTTCACGAAGAGTTATCTTCATCTTTTTCTCCTTTCTGATCGTCGGGCTGTTGTTCTTGGTGGCCCGGAGATTCCTGCGTCTGTTGAGGCGCAGGAGGTTGCTCCGGCTCTTGTGTCCTCTGATCTTTTATGGACCCCCACATACCAGTGTTCGGCGTGTAGACACCGCCTGATTCTGGATCAAGCAGTACGTCTTGGAGGCCAAGCTTTACAAACGGCAGATCAAGTGCAGGGAGGTTTTCCTTCTTGCGGACTTCGTCAATCTGCAGAAACCCTGACTTGATTGCGATTTGGTAAGCGTCGTACCGTGTGCGGATATCGCCCTTGGTTTGTTCGGTGAAGTCGGCAGCAAAGAACAGCTGACCCTTTTCCTTCTCCAGCAGCAGATCCCGATTCAAGGCGTTGGTAAAGTCTTCAAAATAGGGGATCATGCAATACTGTACAAAGGCAATCCAGTCTTCGTGCTTTGCCGTTCCGTTAAGAATCGCAGGAGGAACATTGAAAATCTTGCAGATTTCGTTCCCGTTCTGCTGCTTGTTCTCGTTCAGCTGCAACTCCACGGAACTGTTGGAGGCTTCTTGGAACTTCACGCCATCATTCAGCACGGGAATGCTGTCGGAATCGTTGGAATACATGTTTCGAAAAGCATCACGCAGCGTGTTAATGGTGTCTTGGTTCAGCTTATGCTCGGACTGCAAAAAGCCCTTTTTGTTGCCGCCCTTCTTCACAAGTGCGTTTTCAAACACAAGCGAGTTAAATGCCGCACTCAGGAGCGTTTTGTTTTCCTCAACGATCGAGATCCCACGATAACCGTTGCGCGTTCTGCGGATAAACTTTAAAAACTGATACGGCTCGTAGCGCTTGGCCTGTACCGATATCGTGTAGTCCTTAAAGATCGGATCATTGTTAAAGGCAAACGCCACTTCGGAGTTGTCAACATAGTGCAGGGAATACCAGCGCTTGCCTCTGTGGTTGATGTAGGCGTATGCCCCTGTCCTGACAAGGTAGTCGTACATCATCGCCGCCTTAAAGTTTGCACCGGTCAGCGTGTCGCCCGTATCATCATTGAGGAGCTGCACCCGTTCGTCGTCGGGAACCGGCTCGATGCGGTCGTCTACCCGCTTGTAGAGCCTGATCGGGATTGTTTTTGCCGTTCCGCAGATGAGATTCACACACCCCGCAAACGCCGGGATCTGCATTGCCTTTTCCAAGGTCATCTCATCGGGATAGAACAGCGCCCGAAGCGTTGCGTCCGTAAACTGCACCGCCTCGTCCTCCAGTATGGCGGGATTCGCCCGCTTTTTAATAAAATCAAATATTGCCATCAGATCACCGCCGCCACAAAGCCGTCATTGTAGAGGTTGTCTTGCTGATACAGATACATTGCATCGATCAGAGCAACCACGCCATCAACCTTACCTTCTGACTTCTTCTTGTTTACGTAATAGTTCAAGTTCGTGTCCTGTGTACACCGTGCGTTCTCAAAGTTGATCTCCAAGAGACGGTTCGCATCATACCGAAACTGCCCGGAAAGGATCTTTTCCTTCAGGAGCTTTGTTGGAGCATGAAGCACACTGGAGTGCTGTTTGATCTCGATGCACTCCAAGCTCTCCCCCTCCAGCTTCTGTACGGAGCTGATTGCGTTCCATCGGTCGTACCCAACTTGCAGGATCTCAACGCCGTACCGATCAGCAAGGCCGTGCAGGATGTACTCCTCCACAGTCGGATAATCAATGACCTCGTCGCCGCAATCGGCACAGTTGCCGTCTTTAATCTGTCGTCTGTAGTCGAGCTTTTCTTTATTGCTCTTCACATCCACGCGCCCGGCAGGAATAAAGAACATCACGTTGGCTACGACTGTGCCGTCATCGTCGGCCACCATAGCGACCGCCGTGTTGTCATCTGTCTGGGACAGATCCAAGCCAACCCAAACCTGACGACCCTGCCACCATGCTGCATCCTTCTCCCGGCGGCATTTCTTCACTGCTTGAATGTCTATGTATCCCTCAACGCCGATCCCTTTATAGAGGATGTTGCAGTTCTTACACAGGAAGTTCTCGCGCTTGTTCTCGTACAACACCGCCATGGCGCGGGCCTTTTTCAGTTCGCGGAACAGGTTTTCGTTATCTACGGATACCGGGTTTGCCTGATATAAAACCCGGTCGTCCGTCTGCCACAAATCGCCTTGCCGCAACGGAAGATTGGGTTCATAAAGGAGGGAAAAACGGCATTCATCATCAAGTAGGTCATCGAGAACCTTCTTGCTGATGTCAATTTCATCGACCATAGCATTGTTATCGTTAGGGTACTGCGTCGAGATAATCATGCCGGTCTTATTGTGCAGCACAATTTGCGATGTCCTCATAGCCTCGATAGGATAGGAGTCCATCGCCCCAGCCTCATCGGCCAGGAACACGTTCGCCTGTTTGCCGTCCATCCTGTCTTGAGAGTAGGCAAGCGGCGTGTAGATGTTTTCGTTCAGCTCGCAACGGATCTCGGAGCGCATGACCTTAAATGCCGGGTCTGCCTCGTCGATCAGTGCGGGAGAACTTTTGATAATCTTGCGGATAGCAAGTTTAAGCTCCGATGACAGCTGCAGGTCGGGAGCCACAGAAAAGAACCGGCTAAACGCCGGTTCGGTAAGCATCAGTAGAATGAATGTAATGGCACAGGTGAAGGTCTTGAAATTCTTTCTGGCGATCTCCAAAAGGCCGGTGGTGTAGTATCGGATATCCTCATCAATGCCCTTGCGCTTGGTGCAGAGGACTGCAACAATGAATAGCCATTGATAGCCCTCCATGACCTCGTAAATCGGTTTGTGGAGGTCAGGGTGGATTAGGAGCTTGAGCACCCTGCAATGCTTCTGTAGGGCTTTCTCGTCCACGTAGGCGGCCTCTGAATGACCGTCTGCTATTTCCAGCCACTTCGCAGCTTGCTTGCGGACGTATTCCGGCGCAAGCTCATTGCTCGGATCAGCGCACCACGCCGCGTATTTATATGCTTTTGTCTCCTCAATCACTCAGAGCCTCCAGTAATGCGCTCTTCTTCGTCGTCTGCTTCGGCGGCACGGTTCGGATGGACGACTTAATCGTCATGCTGTTTTCTTTCTCGAAGTCGTTCATTTCCTGCCGGATGGATTTACTCAACTGCTCCTTCCGTGTTACGCTGTCTTCCAGCTTGGTGAGGAGCTTGTAATATTCTTGGAGGTCGTCAAAGTTATCGCGGTCCTCCACCAGCTGATCCACCTCGCCTTTCAGCCGTTCCACGGATATATCAGCGTCGTGGAGCTTGGAGGCGTTGAGACAATAGCGCCGGGTCGGCGCTCCGTATAGCTCGTCGTCTCTGCCAATATTGGCAAGGATGCGTTTCAGCCGCCGGAACTCGGTGTGCGCTATCTTATCCGCCTTGACCTCTGCAGTCTCTTTGATCCTCTCACCAGTGAGTGCCGCTTTTTCGGCTTGCTCTCGCTGTGCAAGCTCTTTTTTGGTCTTATGTGATTTTCCCTCCGCCTTTAGGGCAGAGGCCGTAAATGCTGGTCTGCCCATTCCGGGACCTCCGTAAAAGGTTTTACACGATTAATTCCTTTTACGG
>CAVITM010000024.1:0-17972 GCA_963645455.1 Moraxellaceae bacterium
GCTTACGAATCTCAGCGCCAACCTTCTCTGAAGGATGCTCGCTGGCAAGCTTACGCATAGCCTTGAAGTGAACCTGACGTCCTGCCGGAGACATATCTAACAGGAACTCTTTTGCAAAAGTACCATCCTGGATATCGGTAAGGATCTGCTTCATAGCCTTCTTGGTCTCTGCTGTAACGATCTTCGGTCCGGTTACATAATCACCGTACTCAGCAGTATTGGAAATAGAATATCTCATTCCTGCAAAGCCTGACTGATAGATCAGATCTACGATCAGCTTCATCTCGTGGATACACTCAAAGTATGCATTTCTCGGATCATATCCAGCCTCGCATAAGGTCTCAAAGCCTGCCTGCATCAATGCACATACACCACCGCAAAGCACTGCCTGCTCACCAAAGAGGTCTGTCTCTGTCTCGGTACGGAAGGTAGTCTCCAGAACGCCGGCTCTGGCTCCGCCAATACCAAGTGCATAAGCGAGTGCCATGTCAAGTGCCTTTCCGGTCGCATCCTGCTCTACAGCTACCAGACAAGGAGTTCCTTTTCCTGCCTGATACTCAGAACGAACGGTATGACCCGGTGCCTTCGGAGCGATCATTGTAACATCTACATCCTTCGGGGGCTTGATGCATCCGAAATGAATGTTGAAACCATGTGCAAACATCAGCATATTGCCCGGCTCAAGGTTGGGCTCAATATCCTTTTTATACATATCGGCCTGCAGCTCATCATTAATCAGAATCATGATGATATCAGCCTTCTTTGCAGCCTCTGCAGCTACATATACCTCAAAGCCCTGATCCTCGGCTTTTTTCCAGGATTTGCTTCCCTCGTAGAGACCGATAATCACGTTGCAGCCGGACTCTTTTAGGTTCAATGCATGTGCATGTCCCTGGCTACCATAACCGATAATGGCGATGGTCTTTCCGTCCAGTAAAGAAAGGTTACAGTCTTCCTGATAAAAAATTCTTGCCTGTGATTCCATTGATAGTTGCCTCCTAATTCTTTAATCTAAATATGTAACATCCGCGGACCCGCGGGTAAGTCCTGTAATGCCCGTTCTGGCCAGCTCCAAGACTTCATAGCCTGAGAGCAGACCCAGAAAAGCTTCCAGCTTTGCCTGTTGCCCGGTCAGTTCGATCACCATAGAGTCGCTGGTTACATCCACAATCTTTCCGCGAAAAATGTCAGTCACATTCATCACTGCCTGACGCTCAGTATCCTTTGCACGAATCTTCACCAGAATCAGCTCTCTGGTCACGGAAGACTCCGGATCCAATACTTTGATATCCATCACGTCCTCCAGCTTCTCAAGCTGCTTTCTGATCTGATCCAACACCAGCTCGTCCCCCGTACTCACGATAGTGATACGCGTGAATCTCGGGTCAGCCGTCACACCGGCAGAAAAGCTGTCGATGTTGTAGCCTCTGCGGCTGAACAGCCCGGAAATATGGCTGGTCACACCGGCTGTGTTTTCTACAAGCAATGATAAAATCTGCTTTCTCATGTTTCCTCTTCCTTTTGTGGATCTCCAGGTTCTATGTTTTCGACGTCTCCTATTCTAAGCATATCCACCTGTTTTGTCAACAAAGAATTCTCATCATCCTACTGTATATGCCTCATCGGAGGAATATACGGAAAAGCCCTTGTCCTCCAATGTCTTTACTGCTGCAGGGATATCTCTGGTCTTTAAAACGGCAGATGCATCCGCACCATTTGCAAAGGCATACATATATTCTACATTGACTTTTGCGTCCTCCAATGCCTTCATTGCCTTGTACAGAGAGCCCACCGCATGGGGCACCCGAAGACAGATGACATCCGTCAGCATAGCGGAAATATGATTTTCTTTCAGCACGCGTTTGCCCTTTTCCGGATCGGATACAATCATGCGAAGCATGCCATATTCCGTCGTATCTGCCAGACTGGCTGCCACGATATTGACATCATTCGTTGCCAAAATCTCCAGCACATCCTTGATACGTCCTTCCCTGTTTTCCAAAAAAACGGATAACTGTTTTACGCTCATGCAGATACCTCCTTTTTAGTTTAAGCCACGGTTATCGATCACACGCTTTGCTTTTCCTTCACTTCGCTGGATCGTCATGGGCTCTACCAGTTTTACAACTACGGAAATGCCCAGCGCCTGCTTAAGTCTTGCACCGACTTCTTTCTTTAATGCATCCAGGCGTCCCATCTCATCGGAGAACACGCCCTCGTTGACCTCAACCATGACAGTAAGGACATCGGCGTTGTTTTCTCTGTCTACCACCATCAGGTAGTGGTTAGAAATATCGCCGCCCATGGACAGCAGTACGGTCTCGACCTGAGTCGGGAATACATTCACGCCACGAATAACCTTCATGTCATCGGTACGTCCCTTGAACTTGCTGATCCGGGGAGTCGTTCTGCCACATTCGCAGGTGCTGTGGTCGATGCTTGTCAGATCCTTTGTGCGATAACGAAGTAATGGCATTCCTTCTTTTTCCAGAGTGGTAAATACAAGCTCTCCCAGTTCTCCGTCTGCGACTGCCTCATGAGTCACGGGATTCAATACCTCCGGATAGAAGAAATCATGCTGAATATGAAGTCCATTGTGATGCTGGCAATCCTGTGCAACACCGGGTCCTGTGATCTCGCACAGTCCGTAAATATCGAAGCACTCGATGCCTAACAGCTCCTCGATCTTTCCCCGCATCTCCTCGGTCCAGGGCTCTGCGCCATGGATACCGACTCTCAGGTTCATGGCATCCGTCTTGCCCTCTGCCTTGATGGCCTCTGCCAGATTCAATGCATAGGACGGCGTACACATCAGAACGCTGGCCTGTAAATCTTCCATCACCATAATCTGGCGCTTTGTGTTGCCGGCAGACATGGGCACTGCTGTTGCGCCGAGACGCTGGGTACCAAAATCTGCGCCCAGGCCTCCGGTAAACAGTCCATAACCGTAGCAGACATGCACGATATCCTCTTTTGTGACACCTGCCATGGTCATGCATCGGCCGATACTCTCTGACCATACCTCCACATCTCTTTTTGTATATCCCACAATGGTAAGCTTTCCGGTGGTACCTGAAGTACCCTGCACACGTACAATCTCGGATTTTGGTACAGCCCAGAAGCCGGTGGGATAGTTCTCTCTCAGATCATCCTTTGAGGTAAAAGGTAATTTGACGATATCTTCGATTCCCCTGATATCGCCCGGCTCTACGCCCAGCTCCTTCATCTTCTTTGTATAGAAGGGAACGTTCTCATAGCAGCGCTTTACGACTGCCTTTAATTTTTCTCCCTGAAGCGCAGCCATCTCATCTGCGCTCATGCATTCATACTTTGGACTTAAAATCAGTTCCTTATGCGACATTGCTTTATTCTCCCTTGCTTACATTCCATAGCCTGCATCAAATGCGGCTTTATTTACATCAATGGTCTTCGGCGGAACGGTATGCTCAATGACGCTATACCACTGCTCCTTGGAAAAATCCATATGTCTTGCAGCCATTCCAAGTACAACTAAGTTCGATACGCGGGAATTGCCAAGCTTTTTGGCTTCCTCGGTGGCATCGATGGAATAAACCGTTACGTCTTTTTCCAGATTCTCTAAAATATTTTCCGGATATTCTGCTGCACCGATGATCACCGGCATCGGATCGATCCGCCAGTCATTGGCGATGAGCACGCCATCTTTTTTCAGGAAGTGGCGATAACGAAGCGCCTCTAAGCGCTCAAAGGCGATGATCACATCTGCCTGTCCCTCTTCAACGATGGGCTCTGCCACCTTCTCGCCATAACGCACATAGGTCACTACACTGCCGCCGCGCTGGGACATACCATGTACCTCTGAAATTTTTACATCAAATCCGTTTTCCAGGGCAAGACCGCCTAAAATACGGCTGGTGAGCAATGTTCCCTGTCCGCCTACGCCAACGATCATGATACTCTTTGTCTCACTCATCTTACTCACCCACCTTCTCAATTGCATCAAATTTACAAAGTGTCTCACAAAGTCCACAGCCGGTACACATCGTATCATCGATGCGAATCGTTCCGTCTGCCTGCTTGCTGATGGCCGGGCATCCGGGCTTTAAGCACATACCGCATTTTTTGCATTTGTCAGGAAGTGCTGTGTAAACCGGTTTCTTGCGCTTGTCCAGCAATACGCAGGGAGTCTTTGTAATAATTACATGGATCTCATCGCTCTCGTTCGCTTCCTTGATAGCTTTCTCCAATGTATCCAGATCAAAGGCATTGATCTCACGGACATGCTCCACACCCAGTGCCTCGCACAGTCTAACGAGATTGACTGCCTTGGTAGGTTCCTTGCAAAGGGTCCAGCCGGTAGCTGCATGATCCTGATGTCCGGTCATGCCTGTGGTGGAGTTATCTAAAATGATCACTGTTCCGGTGGCTTTGTTATAGACCATATTCATCAGTGAATTCACGCCGGTATGCAGGAATGTGGAATCTCCGATCACTGCAACCCAGTTTTTCTTGAATTCCTTGCCGGCTGCCTTTTCGATTCCGTGCATACTGCTGATGCTGGCACCCATACAGATGGTGGAATCTACCACGGAAAGGGGTGCGACTGCTCCAAGGGTATAGCATCCGATATCTCCGGCTGCATGCAGTCCAAGCTTCTTTAATACATAGAAG
This sequence comes from Moraxellaceae bacterium, assembly GCA_963645455.1. GTDB lineage: Bacteria > Bacillota > Clostridia > Lachnospirales > Lachnospiraceae > W0P33-017. The sequence continues at coordinate 4,651 of CAVITM010000024.1, forward strand.
ACACTTCTGTGGGGACATCCGGGGCAAAGAATCGGCGGACGGTTCGGCACCTGTGCCGGCGCCTGCGTATCCGGCTTCTGTCCCAGCACCCGCTCACGAAGCAGGTTTGCACTGTACTCGCCAAGGAGGGTAAAGCACTCCTTGCCCTTGCAGGCGATACCCATGGCACGTACCTGTGTCTCGATAACAGGATCTAATTCTTCTACAATATATAATTCCTCTACCTGTGCGGCGAACTCTGCGATCAGTCCTGCCGGCAGTGGATTCACCATACCAAGCTTCAGCACGGATGCGTCCGGCAATGCCTCCCGTACATACTGATAGGGAATACCACTGGTAATGACACCGATCTTCTTGTCATGCCATTCAATACGGTTCACCGGCAGTGTATCTGCTGCCTTGGCAAGCTCCGCCATCTTCTCTTCGATCACCGCATGACGCTTCATGGCCATCGCCGGCATCATGACATGCTTTGCGATATCCTTCTCATAAGGAACAAGGGCATGCTCCACGCGATCTTCCAGTTCCACCGCGCTCTGTGAATGTGCAAGTCTGGTGGTTGTACGTAAAATAAAGGGGCGGTCAAACTGCTCACTGTAATCAAAGGCAAGCTTCATAAATTCCTTGGCCTCACCGCTGTCGGAAGGCTCAAGTACCGGTACATGTGCCGCACGGGCAACCATGCGTGTATCCTGCTCATTCTGGGAGCTGTAAAGTCCCGGATCATCTGCCACTACAAGCACCAGACCACCGGTCACACCCATATAAGATACAGTATAAAGCGGATCACTGGCTACATTTAAGCCTACATGCTTCATGCATGCCATGGCTCTGGCACCTGCCATACTGGCACCAATGGCTACTTCTGTCGCTACCTTTTCATTGGGAGACCACTCTGCATACAGCTCATCTTTGTACTGTACGAGTGACTCACTGATCTCTGTACTGGGAGTACCCGGATACGCTGCCGATACGCGAACGCCGGCTTCATAAGCGCCACGGGCAATCGCCTCGTTTCCGAGCATCATGACTTTCTTACCCATTTTTTATCTCCTTTAAATCGTTAAATTTTTACAAATTATTTCTATTATATAAGAAAATCTCTCATTATGGAAGAGAAAATTATCTGCCAGGACTGATCAGAGCCCGATCTGGGATGCATAGGGTTCAAAATCAGCACGGGTAAATACCTTACCGGTCTTAACAAACTCGTATTTGATGGCCTGCAGGTAATGCTTCATATGCACTTCCTTTCCATCTCCGTCTGCTGCTGCAAGGAAGGCTGCATTTAAGATACAGTTCTTGATATTACCACCGGCAAACTCAAACTTCTCTGCCAGGAAACGGATATCCACATCATCTGCCAGAGGCGTCGTCTTGGGAATCGTTGTTCGCCAGAGCATCTCACGGGTATCCGGATTCGGAAACTGGAACTCAACGATATATTTCATACGTCTGAAGAAGGCCGGGTCAATGTTGTGCTTGTAGTTGGTGGCCAGCACACAAACGCCGTCGTAAGCTTCCATTTCCTGCAGCAAAAGCGCTGTCTTGTTGTTGTTTGAAGACTGATTGGAGCCTCCGTCATCGGAACGCTTTGCAAAAATCGTATCGCACTCATCGAAGAACAGTACGACGTTACATTTCTTTGCCTCGCGGAAAATCATGGACAATGATTTTTCTGTCTCACCGACGTATTTATCTACAACCTTTGAAATATCCACGCGGTACAGCTCCAGATTCAGCTCATGGGCAAGTACCTGCGCCATCATGGATTTACCAGTACCGGGAGCACCGAACAAAAGCACGGTCAGTCCGCGTCCGTAAGGGTACTTCTTCATATAATTCCAGTCATCATAGACTTTATTTTTAAAGTTCATCTGCTCAATGGCATGAGTGATAGTCTCCCGCTGATCCTCATTCATGACGATATCCTCGAAACCGAACTTGGCCTCGACACGGGTGGCCTTCTGACTAAGCTCTGTAGACATCTGATTGTTGCAGCCGGTAAACAGGGCGCTTCTTGGAATCAGAATATCCTTATTCATGGTCGCAAGGGAGCGGGCAAACTTCAACGCATCCTTGATCTTGCCGGGTGTGAAGAGGAATTTAATAGTCATTTCCTCCAGGTCACAGTCCTCTCCAAGTGCATAATCCTTTGCATAGTACTTCCAGCAAGCTAAACGCTCCTCAAAGGTAGGGGTGGCCAGTTCCAGAGTGGTGATCTCCTCCCGGGTAATCTCCTTGTAGTTCATCTTTTCCTTGCTGAGGGCAAATACAAGAATATCCTTGGATGTCAGCTTGGAAAATGCCAGATCCATGTAACCCTGGAATTTTTCTTTTTCCTCTTCCCGATAGGTCAGCTCCTCCAGTACGCAGCAGGCATTTGACAGAATACACTCTCTCGTCACAGCCCATAACGCACGGTCTACAAAGGAGTAATCATAAGCGAAGAGCTTTTTGCAATTGATAGCCACGGCACGCATTCCATTTTTTCCACAAAAATGCTTCACGAAAAACTTCTTGCCACTTCCCTCATCTCCGAAATATGCAAAAATACGAACGCCTTCATTATAGGAAATCTCCATGGCTTCCAATACATTGGCATTCGCCATGATGGGATCCAGCTCTTTATCATCCGTAAGCATATGCAAAAACTGACTGTAGTTTTCATCCACCCGGAGGGGATCCCGTCCGAATAAGAAGTCGATGATACGCTTGTCCGGTGAAACCAGGGTGGAAAAAGGCATGTTTCTCTGCATCTGCAGATCAAGTACCGGAAGCAGCTGCTCTAAACATACCGACATCTCACTGTAGGCGGCGGTGATAGAAAATTCCCTGCCGAAATAGAGCTTGGCAGCTGATTCAATGGTGGGTGCGGACAGATTGCCATTTTCATTGATCACCTGATAAATACCGGCATAATTTGTCTGCGTAGATGACAAAATACCGCAGACAAGGCAAAAGACCGTAAAAGGCTCATAATGAAGCTTTTTGCATACTTCATAAAATGGCAACGCAACATCTGTCTCAAGAGTCGCTTCCGCACAGGCATCCAAAAACTCGATCTTCTGTCTTGTTGTGAGGGATTTTACTTTCTGGCGAATCGTATATTGAAGCTCCTCCGCATCGATATGCAATTCTTCTGCATCATCCTGCGATGGATCAAAGTCGCTTCCGCCAAAGATATCGTCCATATCCATATCGCCAAACAGGTCATCCAGTGCATCCTGATCCAGTTCCTCTGTCTCATCTGATTCAATGTCCTTAAAATATTTTTCTGCCAGCTCGGACATCTTCAGATAAAAACGGGATACCTGCTCCCTACACAGATCATGGGCAATCTCAATATCCGGATAAAGTACATTTTTATATCCGCCTTGTTCATTGGCAAATACTGCCTTCATTTCCTCAAGGTAGGTATCCATACAGTCATTTACCACTGCAAACAGGCAGGACATATAATCGTTATAACTGGTGAAGGGCCGTTTTGAGGCAGCTAATTTCAAAATTTCATCTCTTTCACTTATTTTCATTGTCATCACTCCCTTGTTCTAACGCTTGTTCCCGGTACGAAAAATCGCCTGCCGGTCAAAAATACTCTCTGCAACGTGAAATGAATCATCTCCGATTCGATCGTAGGTATGACTTTTTTCATTGATAGACGACTGCTTTGGCCGATGCATGTAGGTCATGGTCTCTTCATCCTCATCCATCGCGGCCATTTTCTTTCGTTTTTCGATCAGCTCTCTGTTTGTTTTTTCCAATCGATCCGATAATCTCATTCCGTCTCCTCCTGCATGAAATTTAATCCTACGCTCTGTTTTTTTTCAGTTTCATATGTTATGATAGTCACATCTTAAAAAGAAAGAAGGTTCTATCTATCATGTCAAACGGACAAAAAACACTCCTTGGCTGTTCGATTCTATCTTATCTGCTGGTATTGTACAGCTTCTTTAAGTTTGATCTATGGCTGATTCTCATTTTCTTCATCATCCACAGTCTCGTTCTGCTGTCCCTCGCCTTTTTATTCCACAAAAGCAACATAGCGGACAATGACCTGATTGAGCTCCAGGCAAAATATAAAAAGCGTGCAAGCGAAAGCGAAGCCCGGGCCGAGTCTCTAAGCAGAAAGCTGGAGAACCTGGAAGAACTCTCTGTCTCAAGAGATGAGGAACTGTCTGCCGCCAATACACGCATTGCTGAGCTTGAACGCCAGGTAGTCGTTCTGCAGGCAGAACAGGACGCTGCAAATGCAGAAGCTCTCTCCCGGGAAGAAGCCGAAAGCCGGGAATATGAAGCATTGCTTCCTCCCATCGATCCGGATGAAAGCCCGGATGAAACCATCAATATCTTACAGATCGCCCGGGATACCATCGAGGAGCTGCATACCTTTGCCGATGAAGCAGAGATTAAAATCATGCTCTCCGCTCCGGACGGAGAAATGCTGGTTCGTGCCAACAAAAGCAGACTGCGCATTCTCTTCCGCAACATCATCGACAATTCCATCAAATATATGCAGCGTTCCGGCAACCTGATCATCACCATCTCAAATATCGGGGATGACATCTTCATCGTGCTGAAGGACAACGGAAACGGCTTGTCTGCCCATGAAACCATGCATATTTTCGAGCTCAATTATCAGGGTTCCAACCGCATCAGCGGCAATGGTCTCGGCCTGACACAGGCCAAAGCCATCGTTGACTACTACGGCGGCAGCATCTATGCAAAGAGCACGATCGGCAGAGGCATGGGTATCTATATCCAGCTTCCCACCACCTAAGGAGGCGATCATCCAATGAAGAAAAATCAACTTCCCTTTGCGATCCTGTTTGCACTCTATGTCGGTGCCGGTGCATCCGCAATCGTCGGCTTTCATGTCAATGGTTCTTATCTGAGCCGCCAGCAAAATATAACAGCTGAAGCATCGCAGGACTCCGATGAACCAGAGATCGTCGAAACGGTCGAACCTGTCGAAACGGAAGAACCCGCTGAGACAAAAGAATCCGTTGAAATCGAAGAACCCGCCGAAACGGAAGAACCTGTCGAATCGGAAGAACCTGTTGAAACCGAAGCCGACTCAGAAGAAACCACTGAGGCAGAAAAAACCTACTATGGATTTACAGTCATCGACGGTGTCACCGGTGTACTGATTCGAAAATCTGCGGATCCCGATTCTGCCAGGATCAGCTATATTGACGGTGGAAGATCCGGCTATGTACTGGAATTCGGCGATCCCCGCACCAAAATTCTCACACAAAAAGGAACCATCGGATATATTCACAATGACTATATCACGACTTATGAAATATCAAAAGAGGAATTCCCGAAGGAATACCGCTAAGGCGGTATTCCTATTTTGTCTCATCAGCTTTTGTCTCATCAGCTGTGGGAAGATTCTTCACCAGCGTCAGGATATTACAACCATTCTCATAACGATATTCCACCTGATCCATACTCTGTTTTACCATATAAATTCCAAGTCCTCCGATATCACGCTCCTCAGCGGATAAAGTGATATCCGGATCTGCTTTTTCCAGCGGATTATACGGAATGCCGCGATCCATAAACTCAACGGTACAGCATCTGGGATCCTGCTTGATATCCAGATTGACAACTGCCTCTCCGGCCTCTCCGCCATATGCATAATGGGCAATATTCACAAATATCTCCTCTACTGCCACCAGCATCAATGACTTGACTATCTCCGGACAATCGTTGGCATCTAACTGTTTTTCAATGGCGCCGAGCACCGTATAAAGTGTCTCATCGCTCGCCTGAAGTCGTAATTCTTCCATGCCTTATTCCCCTTCCTATATGATTACTTATATTCAAATACCAGCATTGTAATGTCATCAAACTGCTCCACATCTCCGACAAAGTTGTCGATATCGCTTCGCACAGCCACCAGCATATCCTGAAGCGGCAGTTTGCCGTTTTTCGCCAGACTGTCTAACAGACGATCCTCTCCAAACAGCTCGTGAGCCGCATTTTGCGCCTCCGTCACGCCGTCCGTATAGAGGAAAATTCTCGAACCATGCTGCAGCTGGATCGTCTGGCTCGCATATGGAATGCCCTCCAGACCTGCCAGAACAAATCCGGGATTTGCCTCGATCCATTCGTATTTGCCGTCTTTCATCACAAGCTGTGGATTGTGTCCTGCATTGACATATTCAAAGCTTCCGGTGCTGACTGTAAGGATGCCCATCCAGGCAGTTACAAACATGCCCTCTTCATTGCCCTCACACAGCTGATTGTTTACCTTGTAGAATACTTCATCTAACGGTTCCTGATTCAACGCATGATTTTTAATAAGGGTTCTGGCAATGACCATAAATAATGCAGCGGGAACACCTTTGCTGGATACATCCGCAATCACAATGGCCATATGGTCATCATCAATGATAAAGAAATCATAGAAATCTCCGCCGACTTCCTTGGCCGGATTCATCGTTGCAAAAACATCAAACTCATTGCGTCCGGGGAAGGCAGGGAAAATCTTGGGAAGCATATCTGCCTGAATCTTGGTGGCAACGTTTAACTCCGCACCGATACGCTCCTTTTCAGCAGTGATGCTGGTGATATTTGCGATATATTCCTTCATCTTCTGGGTCATTTCCACAAATGCACCGGCCAGAATTGACACCTCATCCTTTTTACCTTTGACTTCCCATGTAAAGTCCAGATTCTCTCCATCAAGTTCGCCCACACTCTTTGTCAGCTTCTGGATGGGCCTTACAATATGGCTACTAAGCAGATAAGAAAGTACAATCGCTAAAAAGCAGAATACTATGACACTGATGGTGATCGTAGCACGGGATACCTGAATCATCTGCTCCATGCTGCTCACGGACTCTGCTGCACTCTCATTCATCTGGGAAAGCAGTTCATTGGTGGGCTCCAACACCTCATTCTCAGCAAGTACTGTCAAAAAGCCCCAGCCAACTGTTGACATGGGTGCATAGGCAATGTAATAATTCTCGCCATCCATCTCAAGACTTGTAATACCGCTCTCACCGGCTAATGCGGAATTTACCAGATCAGCCAGCTGCGTATTTGAGGACTCTCTCAGATCCGGCTGATCATCGGTATCAACCATCAGCTCGCCGTCTTCCTTGGGGGAGAAAATCACCTGACCGTTCTGATTGATGATACATGCAAAGCCTGCAGATCCCAGCCGGATATCGGAAACCAGCTCCTCAATATCTGACAGATACATTCCTGCCCCTGCAACTCCGATAAAATCTCCATCTACATAAATCGGCACACCGCACATGATGCCCGTATCATTTGTATGGGCATCCCGGCTCACGGATGTGAAATAAGTGGTTCCGCTCTCCTTGGCTCCCTGATACCAGGGTCTGGTATCCGCCTCATATGGCAAAATCTCACCATCTTCACCGAATTTAGAAGCCGCAATATAATCCGCCTGAATGAGAACACCCGGCTCGATGGCCACATAATCCGATGCCATATTCACAAAATTATTATTTACCTCATAGAGCGTATCCTGCAGATTGCCAAGTAGTCCGATCTTTTTTGCCACTGCCGGGGCATTTAGATCGTCTACAGATGCAGAATGCAAAAACTGCACACTAAGCTCTCCGTCATTGGACGCATCCGGCAGCGCAATCTCCCGCGCCCCATACTGATCCGGGTTGGAAAAGATATCCTCTGCCACATTTGCCAGCAGAGTCACCTGATCTTCCAGCTCCTCAAACTTTGCATTCGCAAGTCTGGCGTTGGAATCTGTCACATCAGACATTCGCTGCTGCACCTGCTCCGTCATAGATGTGGCAGACATCTCTCCCGCAATGCTGGTAAACTCGTCGTTTGCCTGCAGGGACTGCTGGTTCATCCGGTTCATCTGAAATGACATGATCGCACCCACAATCAATGTGACTGCGATGACATTTCCCACACCTACCATAATGATTTTTGTTCGTAAGCTCATACCATCTTCCTCGTGTTATAAAAATGTAAGATTTCATCACGCAAGCGTGCAAAGTCTTCTGTCAGTACATATTCTTCCATGTGAAGCTCTAAGCTTCCACACCACTGCATATAAAACTGCTCGGATCTTCCGCAGGCTGCCTTTAAACCGGTAAAGAAAAATCCCAGCTCCTTCAGCTGCTCATATTCCGTAATCGCCGCGCCGCTGTCTGCAGGCAGGGCAATCTGATAGGTGTAGAGACTGTCCGGATCATGAGGCTCCATAATCTGTTGAACCTGATGGATCAGATCATCACCGCTTTGTAAAATACGAATCAAAACCGTTCTCTGCAGCTCATCTGTGATGACGGAAAGCTCGGCGCTTCTACCGGGCAGCTCCTCCCGGTCAAAGCAAAGGGTATAACCCATGCCAAGCCTGTCATAGCAGCCTGAGACATATTCTTTTAGCTCTTTTGGCACGTAGACCCTGCCTGCATCCGTCTTTTGAACCGGCAGAATCATAATGCCCTCCGAATGCTTCGGGCAGTTGCCGATGGGATAACTGTTATGCATCCGCTCTGCCAAAAAGCTCCCAAGCCGAAAGCCCGTGGGAATCATCCCCTGTGCGCCGCATACCCTTTGCGTGATGGAATGAAAGGTCACTGCATGTACAAATAATGCAGCCGGCTGCATCTGCTTTGCAAGTGCAAATGTGTATTCCACCAGTGCCGCCGCCAGGCCATAACCGCGGTAGACCGGCTTAAAAATCTGTGAGGCCGGCTCGATATAATCATCTCCCAGCTCTGTAAACAGAGCAAAGATCTCCATTCCTGCAATTTCCTCATCGGTCTGCGCAACGAAAAAAACATAATGATCGCCAAGTGCCTTCTCTCTCAGCTTGTCCGGATCATAAAAATCACGTTTAAAATAGCTATCCGCATACTCATCACGAATGCATGCGATCATACCGGCTTCATCCCCCGGCGCAAACGGACGCATGGTAAAGGTTTTCTTTTCGCCGGTTTTATAATGACAAAGCTCCTTTGTCACCGGTGGAAATTCTATTTTTGATTTTGAAAGCATTCACATAAACCCCTTGTTACAATATTACAACCAGATTGTTGACGCCCAGCGTCCGCCGGAAAGTCACTGATTTTGCAGCCTCCGTAATCATATGCATGCCAAGTGAGTCATCCATCAAAAGATCTTCCTCACTCATATCCCGCGTACGCTCTTTATAATCTGCTATCGGATCATAAATCTTCCCGCCGCAGCGAATGCGAAGCAATACCTCATCCTCATTGCACAGGATCCGCACATCGGCATACATACCGGCATCCTCATTCAGACAATGCTCATTCAAAAGCACCAGAATCTCCTCCAGCGCCAGCGGAAGCATCATCCCATAGCGGGGATCCATCTCCTGTTCCTCACAAAACTGGCTCATACGGGCGGAAGCCATCACTGCTCCCTCGGCGTTGCCCGGAACGGAAAAAGAGACGTACCGTTCATGTTCCGGATGACGCAAAAGCAAAATGCCATCAACTTCTGGATTCATTTTACAAATGATGCGTGTCAAAGGCACATCTGCCAACAGTGTAAAAATCTCTCCCAGCACAAAAGCGACCAGAATCCACTGGGGTACACCCAGTGCCACAAACATCCACGCAAACAGTGCGACGAATCCAAAGGATCGCAGAAACGTAAGTATGGATGCCAGCAAACGCTGACCAATGGTCGTATATAAAAAGATCAGATCATTGGCAATCGCTGCCGGGATCAGGCTAAGCATGATGAGACAAATGGCCAGTGCCGTAGTATTCCGTAAGGGATTGGTGGTAATGCCAAAGGCATAAGCCAGCGGAATACTGAACAGTGATGTCACCACAAACAACGCACCCATCAAAATCAAAGCATAACGAACGGCGCTCTTCATCAGCATCCGTATGCTGATATCATCCTTCTCGCCGTAAAAAACACCTACAATCGGCGAAACCGCCTGTCCTGCACCTGCCACAAATGCCGTGGCAAAATTGAGCACGGAGCAGGCTACCGCGAACATACTGGCTCCATCTGCTCCCAGAGACGAAAGCACAAGGGAATTTAAAACAATCGTTCGCAGCATATTGCATAGATTGTTGAGGGCAGATGCGGCTCCGCAGCGACAGATCTCTATGCTATCCGCAATGGGATGTGTGATGGCACCAAAGTGCAGCTGTCTGCCCTTGCCGAAAAGCAGAATACCCATGCCCAGTGCATCCGCCAGCGCCATGCTGAGCACAACCGCCAGTCCCACACCCATAAGTCCAAGGCCAAGCCAATGAAAAAGCATGACAAAGATCAGGTCAAGCACACCCATGATGCCAAAAATCATCATGGAATACTGCGCCCGTCCATCCACACGCAAAAAATTGAAGGGATAATACATAAAGGTCGTAAAGACACCGCCAAGAAGTATCACCCGTCCATATCCGGCGGCGATGGGATACCACTCTCCCGTTACCCCAAGAAATCCTAAAAACGGTCGAAAAAATAAAATGCCCGCCGCAGAAAATATGACTGGCACAAGAATAGACAAAACCAAAGCAAGCGATGTATAAGCGCCGGCCTGTGTGTCATCCTCCTTGCCCAGTGCAATCGAAACGCTGGTAGAGCTTCCGATGCTGATCAGACAGCCAAACATGGCAAAAATAAATGTGATCGGATTGATCAGATTCATCGCCGCCAGTGCCTCTTTCCCATACATATTTCCCGTCAGAAGGCTATTTACAAATGTGATCATTGTGGTTCCTAAAATCGAAATGATCGTAGGAGCAAGATATTTTCTCAGGGTATACTTTACAAAATAATTATTGTTCTCCAGCTCTGACATCGTATCCATATTGCTGTTCCCGATTTTACGATTCTATTTTTAAAATACTGCTGAAGCCAGACATCTGGAACACCTGACTTACAGCCTCCGGAACATGGATCAGTGTCATACTTCCGCCCTTTGAATTTGCGGTTTTTTGTCCGATCAGAAGTGCACGTAGTCCCGCGCTGGAAACGTATGCTACCTGCTCAAAATCCAGCACTAGCTTTGATCCCTTCTGAAATGCCTGTAAAATCGCACTCTGCAGCTGAGGGCTGGTTGTCGTATCCACACGACCTTCAATCTGAATCTGAACCACATCTCCGGCTCTTGTCTCTGATATGTTCATAATAGGTTGTCCTTCTTTCGTTCTTGTTTTCTAACTCTATCTTTCATTATAGCGAATTTGCAGAGAAAGGCAATTATTTTTTATGACAGCGTCACCACGCCATCCATCACCTGATCTTCATCCAGATTTGCACTCTCCACTTCAAATACGCGGGCATTCATATCCAGGTAATTATGTGAATCCAGCACACCGTCTGATTTCAGATGTACGATATGAATCCGGCTGCGAATCGGTTTAAACTGATCAATGAGATACATCAGCTGAGATTTTAAAAGGTCTGAAATCGGATTTTTGATGAGAATCGTCACATCATAAATACTGCTGCCGTACAGCTGAGCCAGATTCTTGCGGTTGGCGCTGTCCATATAATCCTGGATGGCATTCTGTTCCAGAACCAGTACTTCCTCGCCAAGTACAATCTGGGCGATCCGCTGGATGGAACGCTTGGTTCCCTTGATCCGGTTGAGAGAATATGCCTCCCGCACAAGAGCCCGCAGCACATGGACATCCCGAATATCACAGTCCAGATCGATGCCCAGCCATTTACCGTAAACCGTCAACAGCTGCGGCGGACAGGTGTCTACATCGATGAGCTGCGGCAAACGGTCAATCTCCTGCTGAAAATCATTATAAATGCTGGAGAAAATAGACAGATAGCGATGGAAAAAGCTTCCACGATCCCGGTATACATCCGGGAATGTCTGCATAAAATTGTCCCCCTCACGGTCTGCACGGATGTCACGAAGGTAGCCTGCTCCCTCACCGATAAATTCTATGACAAAATACAGATAACGACCTGTCTGCTCATACATCAGTATATCATTCTGATTGACATGCCGGGTTGCATCTAGACGTTTGAAAAATTCACGCTTTAAGGTAGGTGACTCCTGCGGATCGCACAGGAAATCATCGATCCGTGTGGGCACGCCCTCCCGATAGAACATCGTCTCATTGCGGGCACATACATAGACATAACAGGTCATATTTTCCGGATACTGGGTATCAAAAAACAGTCTGCCCCAGCTGCCGTCAATCGTTGCGCAGTCAAGTGCACGCACATACAGCGCATGATAGGCCTCTGTCTCATTCATCACAAGCGTTCCGTCCGGCTCCAGCGTAAAGCCCACAGACAGCCCTTTTTCCAACCGGTTCTTTTTTATGGAATAACATATACCAGCCATCGGATTCCTCCCCTTGTTACTTTACATGCACATCGATCTCCAGTGAGATCGTTCCGGGATACAGCAGGCAGTTGGGTGCCGGATAAATATCCGTTTCTTTCAGCTTTGCCTGGTTGCCATGCTGCGGCTGCAGCGATAATGCATAAACATATTCCACACACTCCAGATCCTCAATGGCATGGAATACTTCATTGAAACGCAGCACATCCCCAAAATTCTTATCCGTATGAATATAGTCAATCTGTTCCCGGATCACCTGCTCGATCTGTTCTCTGCAGTTTTTGTAAACCGGCTTGACATAAACCGTTCCTCTCACATTGACCGGCTCATAAATCGGCGGAATGATCTCAATACGGGTCGTGAGTAGTCTCCGTTCTTCCAGCTCCTGCTCAATGATCTCCCGATAGGTGTCGGACAGGCGGGGATACTCTTCGTCGGTTCCCGGCTTTACCGCGATCCGGACACGATTATGCTCCTCGTCCATGTTGGCCTTCACCTTGTGGATACACAGCTGCGGTGTCTGCTTCACGATCGTCTCGTAATCTGCTGCCGTAACAGCCGTATAAGGTGTATATAAATCATCCACAAACCGTTTTCTGACCTGAGGAATGCGCTCTCTGAAGCATCCGCCTGTACCCATGCCAGGGTTGGTAAAACGAATCTGCCCCGGCACATGCTTGGTCGTAAGCACGCTGCCGCTTCGTATATTTCCATCCGGACCTGCGGTAACAGCACAGCCTGCCACAAACAGCTCTGCCCCGATAAAATCTCCGGCATCCTCAATGCGAATCGTTCCTTCGTTCTCGTACAGATGGTAGTAGAGATTGCCCTCCTCCTCACGCTCCGGACGGACAAAATCATAGATTGGCTCACCCTTTTCATCCAGCCGCTTTGCCAGAATCGAGAAGGAATCCGCCACCACATGCTTGGCCGGCAGCTTCAAAAGCTGATCGTCATAGCCTAAAACCGTTCCGATGGTGAAGCTTCGCATCATTTCCTCTGTATATGCAAC